>JBHIEA010000080.1:0-8016 GCA_046760365.1 bacterium | reverse complement strand
GTATGCTTACAATAAAAGAAGAAATCAGTATTGTTCTGATCTTATTTTAAGAGAACTTGAAACTCTCGATTTGGGGAAAACCAAGAAGATTCTGGGGCTGGTTGACTTAGACTTATATACTCCGGGACTAAACTTCGTCTTTGGTCAGGCTTCTATAGGAGGCAAAGCCTGCCTTGTCGCTCTTCCGCGACTGAGACAGGAATTTTACGGGCTGGAAGGCCCTCGCTCACTTTTTTACCAGAGAGCCTTGAAGGAGGCAATACACGAGCTGGGTCATAGCTTTGGATTGAACCATTGCAGAAACAGAAAATGTGTGATGCATTTTTCTAACTGTCTCGCCGATACCGACTATAAGGAAAAGCAGTTTTGTGAGGTTTGCCAAAAGAAGCTTTCCTCGGGAAGATGATCTCTTAGGCTCCATCCAGACTTGCCCCAGCTACGACTCCAACCAAGATTTGATAAATATTTGAAAAAAGCACTGAGGAGGTTGAGAAAAGGTATATCACCAATACCGTCGAAGCAATGAGGAATCGGTAAAATGTGACTACCCCCGTATTCATCTCCTTAAGGTTTCTTCTCATGGCTATACTGGCGGTTGCCTAGGCAATGGTTGCAGACAAGACGGCCAGATCATAAACACTGCCCAATCGCAGCCCCCATAAATTGGTTAAGGTTTTGGTCGTAACCAGTAAAGCCGCAACAATCATAGAAAAAATTCCTGTATAATCAAATTTTGTGAGCCTCTCTCCTTTTAACCAGAAAAATCCCATGAAAACGATAAAAATCGGTTGCATATGTTGTAACGACTTTTCTCAAGATCCTGACTTAGGGGTTGGATAGGAGAGCTAGGGCTTGACACTTGTGAAAAAATTATTATTATGATACTAAGTTAGTTTATCTAACTAACAAAGGCTCCTCAATCCCAAATACAAAAGACAGGAACGAAACAAGCATTCTAATGAGAATAAGAAATTTAAATGAAGGACTGGTTTTAAAGACTATTGAGAAAAACGGCCCTATTTCAAGAGCTAATATTTGCAAGATGGTAGGGCTAACCCCTCCCACCGTCTCGGACATTGTCAGGGACTTAATGAAGCGGGGCATAGTTCGTGAACTTGGAAAAGGAGATTCATCGGGCGGGAAAAGGCCGATTTTGTTAAAACTAGATCCAAAGGCTGGCTACGTGCTTGCCGTGGATTTGGGGGGAGAGAATGGCATCAGAGCAGCCTCAATGGATGTGTGTAATGATATTGTTGAGGAGAGATTTGGCCCGAACATAGAACTTTTGAAAGGTGGAGAGTTGAAGGAGGCGTTGAGGAGTACAGTAAGCGATCTCATAAAAGAGGCACATATCCCAAGGGATAAGATATTAGGCTTATGTATCGGCGTCCCCGGAATTGTGGATTTCAAATTGAAAAGGGTTACTGTAGCTCCCTATCTAAACTGGGAGATACCTCTGGAAGATTTAGCCCTACGAGAGATTGGAATACCCCTTACCATCGAAAACGATGTTAATTTGATGGCGTTAGGCGAGAGGGCTAAGGGAATAGCACAGGGAGTTGACAACTTTGTCTTCATCGGTGAAAGGATCGGGATAGGGGCTGGCATCATAACTAACGGAGAACTTCATACAGGGGCTAATAGTGCTGCTGGTGAGGTAGGGTACCTATTAATAGATACGAAATATGCTTATAGAGGTAGTAAAGACTACGGCTGTCTCGAAAGATTGGCAAGCTATAAAGCTATTGTGGAGAAGGGAAGGAGGAAGATGGGTAAGACGGTTAGGGCCATTGATGTCTTCAGGGCCGCTGCCAAGGGTGAGAGCATTGCCAGGGGGATTCTTAAGGAGACATTGAAATTTCTTGCCTACGGCATTAGCAACATATCCTGTGTGCTTGACCCGGAATTGGTGATTATAGGAGGTGGGATCTCAATTTTGCCAGATGATTACCTGGAGGAGATAAAGTCGAACATTAAAAGGATAATTCCCTTTGTTCCAAGGATAGAATTTTCCAAGTTAGGGGAGGATGGGGTTTTAGTTGGTGCATCGGTAAAGGTACTTAAACCCTTGAAAATGGAAGGCCTGGCGGTTATTAAGTAATCAAAAATTGCCTTTAAGAGAGGAGCCTTAAATAAGGAGGCATATTCCCATGGGTTTACCGCAAATACTCGCCGTGCCCCTGGAGAAGCTACCTAAGGTAAGCAAGGTAAAGGTGAATATTCTGTCAGATACCAAGAGCCTGTACCAGCACTTTGCTAAAAGCATAGCCGATGAAATCAAACAGAACAATGCTCAGGAAAAGTCCACCAGGATAATTTTGCCAGTGGGTCCCACTCCTCAATATCCTATCTTGGCGGAGATCTCAAACCGGGGGAAAATAAGCTGGAAAAATGTGCATACCTTTAATATGGATGAATATCTGGACTGGCAGGGAAGGCCTATTCCTTTAAATCATCCCATGAGCTTTGAGGGGTTTATGAGAAAAAATCTTTTTGACCTTCTTGATGAGGAGATAAGAATTCCTGAGGATCACATTCACTTTCCTCATCCTTTTCGTATCGACGAGATTACTGAGAAAATTAAAGAAGTTGGGGGGATTGATACTTGCTACGGAGGAATTGGCTATCACGGTCACATTGCCTTTAATGAGCCGCTCATAAATAGGTGGTATAACATATCCTGGGACGAATTCAAGAACTCGCTTACCAGAGTTGTGCAATTAGCCCCTGATACAGTGGTAATCAACAGCATTGGTGGAACAGGAGGAAACTCCTCGATGATACCCCCTATGGCAGTAACCATTGGAATGAGAGAGATTCTTTCCTCCAAGAGGATTCGCCTCTATTGTGACGGTGGGGACTGGCAGAGGACGATCTTCCGAATAGCCTGTCTAGGGGAGATAAGTGTGGAGTACCCTGTCACCTTTGTTCAAGAACATGCAGATTGTATAATTAACGTGGATTCCTATACGGCAGATTCTCCGAAGGTCGGACCAAAGTAAGGTGGAGATGATGTTTTCTTGAAGTTCAAGGCGCCAAAAAGGGTCAAAAATCAAGTGGAGGAGGTGATACCTATTTTAAGAGTATAAGACCCTTACATTAGATTCTAATTACTACAAGGAGGAACAAATGCGTTTAAGGAAAATTATAACCTTACTGTTGTTGGGGTGTTTAATATTCTTACTTCCCCAATTGGTTTACGCGGAGCCAAAGAAGTACACTATAGGAATTTCCATTCCAGGAGCGGTAGAATATTTTGCGGCGATGCAGAGAGGATGCGATGAAGCTGCTGAAGAACTCGGAGTGGAATTGGCTTACATGTTCGCAGAATGGGATGCAGAGAAACAACTAACTCAAGTTGAGAATTTTATATCTCGAGGGGTTGATTTGATTATTATCATTCCTGCTGATGCAATAGGGGCTATACCGGCGGTAGAAAAAGCTAAAGAGGCAGGTATACCAATTATGGCTTTGGTTAACGCGGTTGGCATAGATCCTCATAGTAAATATCCTGGACTTATAAGTTATATAGGTCAGGATGAGACATATACCGGTGGTCTCTGCGGTGAGATGGCCTTAGAGGTTTTGGGGAAGAAGGGTGGAAATGTGCTGATTATCGAGGGACACCCGGGAACCCCCCCTCAAATAAATCGAACAAGAGGCTTTATAGAGAAGATCGGGATGAACCCACAAATAAAAATCATCGGAATTCAGGCAGCAATTGGTTGGGATCCAGAAAAAGCCATGAAGATCATGGAGGATTATCTTCAGACAGGCGTGCAGATCGATTTTCTTTTCACTCACTTTGATGGATTGGCTCTAGGTGCTCTTCAAGCAATCGAGGCAGCGGGAAAGCTGGGAGAGATTGCGGTTGTTGGTATTGATGGAACAAAAGCTGGATTGGATGCCATAAGAGAGGGGAAAATGTATGGAGATACGTGGATTTCTCCTGTTACCCAGGGAAGAGTTGGGGTAGAAATGGCTGTTAAGTACCTTGAAGGCGAAACCATCCCTGAATTTGTACCGGTGAACCAGATCAAAGTGACCAAAGAAAATGTAGATGAAATCGTCCCTGAGTTCTAATTCAAAGTCGTAAAGTGGTGGTGATTACTTATCTAAATCTCCTTGTGGGCAAGTCAGTCCCACAAGGAGATTTAAAAAATTGAATGGACTAATTAGAGAGTAAAGCACGACGAGGCGGGGTGCCTACGTATACATTACATCGAAGAAAGGGATACATGCAAAAAGATAATTGAGAAATTATTCTAATTCTCAAATTTTCTCATTTAAAGGGAAGAAACGCGTTAGATTCTCTTTATTTTTTGCTATTTTCTGCTACGTTATTATTTTGGAATATGAGATGGAGTAGGAACTTGGCTGCCTAAAGAACGTCAGGGAGGCAAGCCACGATTTTACTAACGGCAGGAATGAGGGCATTGAAAATGAATAGTATGGAAAAAAAGAATATAGTCGAGATGAAGAGTATCTCTAAGTCTTTTGGCGGATTACAAGCCCTCACCAAGGTAAATCTCGAGCTTAGAAATGATGAAATCTTGGGTCTGGTGGGAGATAATGCCGCGGGGAAGTCAACTCTTATGAAGATTTTAACTGGAGCCTATCAGGCTGACGAAGGAAAAGTTTTCTTCGAAGGTAGAGAGATACATATTACCAGTCCTCACCTGTCAAGACAACTTGGAATTGAGATGGTTTACCAGAACTTCGCGTTGTGTCCAAATCTGGATGTTGCCGGTAATCTATTTCTCGGTAGAGAAGTCACCCGGGGGAGAGTCTTTGGTGGTTTTCTGAGAAAAAAAAGGATGGAGAGGGAAGCGCTTGAGGTACTCCACAGACTGAAAATAGATATCAAGAATCCCAGAACAAGAATTGATCGTCTTTCTGGTGGCCAGCAGCAGGCGGTAGCTGTGGGAAAAGCTACCAGCTTTAATCCAAAAGTTGTGATAATGGACGAGCCAACGGCAAATCTTGCCCTGAAAGAGATAGGTAAGGTTCTGGAACTAACATTACGTTTGAAAGAGCATGGTATCTCTATAATATTTATTACTCACAGATTGGAAGACATCTTTACGGTTTCAGACCGGATTTTTGTTTTAAAACAGGGACGTAGGGTGGTCGTCAAAGAAACAGCAAAGACAAACAAAGATGAAATCGTAAAACTCATGTTTATAGGAACTGGTAAATAACAAGACTAAATAAAAATGTGTAGTAGGGATTTTAAGCTCTAGAAAAAGAACAAAACATGAGATAAAATCTTTGACTGACTTGTATTCAAAATTTCTAAAAAATGTGTTGTCTTGTGTCAATAAACTCTGGGGGCCCATCTTGAGAAAATTTATATTTTGAAGGATAGGTACTTGGTAGACAAAAAGTGTGTTACCTGTATCCAAGTTTTCATTCCTTCGGCAAGACCTGAGGCGCTAAAAAAAACTCACCTCACAGGAATTATCGATTATATCGAACATAAGTTTCACATAGACATTATCATCATTGGATGGGGTGATAATCCTTTACTGTATGAGGAATGTTTAAGGAAGGCTGGTATTTACAATACCCAAGTTTATTTCTGGTACCCGGTTTTATCAGAAATTCCTAATTTTCGGAGTTCTTTTCAGGTAGTTGGGTACAATAAAGGCAGGGTTAGTTCCAAATGGTTGATGGATACAGGAGAAAATTTTCTGTTTGCCTGCCCCAATAGTCGGGAATTTGAATCTGTGTTGAAGAAGAACTTTGAAAGCTTATCAAAAAAATTAAGAAACTCTGGTTATAAGGGGGTCTTTCTGGATAGAATACGCTACTACTCCCCAGCCAGTGGTCTTTTGTCAACTTTTTGTTGCTTTTGCCAAGGGTGCTTGAGAAAGGCAGAGCATATGGGCATTAGTTTAAATAAGGCTCGGTTAGAACTGGAGCGATTGATAAAAGAGATAAGGAAGATCAAGCCCTCACAGGTTCCCGCACAATCAAAAGCTCTAAATACCTTATTTTCTTCTTTTAGAGAGAATCAGATCATTAATGATCATCTGCATTTTAAATTTAATTCTATAAAGGAAGTTATTAAGCGTGCCCGAGAGATTTTTTACAAAAATGAATTAAAGATCGGATTAGACTGCTTTACACCCTCTCTTGCCCCCACTACTGGTCAAAATTATTCCTATTTATTTAAATATGCAGACTGGATTAAGCCCATGATCTATATAAAGACATTTGCTCCTGCTGGTATCCCTTACGAAATTAAAAGTATTGTTGAAGGCCTTATTAAAATGAATAGAGATTTGAGGGAAGAGTCGGTCCTAAGCTTTCTTCAAGGTTACTTTCATTGTGATCTTCCTTGTTCGGTAAATGAGATTTATCAAAAGGGAGGTGTTAGTGAGGAGATTATTCCCCAGGAGGTTTTGCTTGCCAAGAAACAAACAGAGGCGAGCTTTCCCATCTACGGTGGAGTGGAAACTGTCAGTGTTCGCGGAATTTGCAAGCCAGACCCATCAAAATTGAAACAATCCATCTGGTATTTACAAAAGTATGCTGATGGAATTGTCCTTTCCTGGGACATGTTCTCTACTCCCAAGAAAAATATTGATTTGGTAGCAGAAGCTCTAAAACTTTGATTTAAGAGCCCAATTTTGCAAGTACGAGAGAGGAAAAATGCATGAAATTAATAAGTCAAGGAATTAGCCAAAAAATTAGACAGGTAGAACTAAGTAGATACAGCATTATATTAGGGTTCTTGGCTCTTTTTGTTTTTCTTTCTATTTATTCAGATCGGTTTTTAACAGTGGGAAATATGGTGAACATAATTAGGCAGTCTTCTATCATTGGCATCATTGCCTGTGGTATGACTTTTATAATCGTTTCAGGAAACTTTGATTTATCGGTTGGGTCAATTTGTGGTTTTGTTGGAGCAGTAGCAGTTACTCTCTCAAACAATCATTCTCTCTGGTTAGCTGTGATTGCTTCTATCGCTATCGGGGCAGCAATCGGACTGGCAAATGGGCTACTGGTAACAAGACTGTTTATGAGCTCCTTTATTGTTACCCTTGGAACAATGGTCATTACCAGAGGGATGCTGTATATATATTCTAATGGCTATCCAATTCGAGGAGTAAAAAAAGATTTTCTGTTTTTTGGGCAAGGTTACCTTGATAGTCTCCCTGTGCCAATCTTAATCTTCCTTATTGTGATAATTGTTACCCATATAGTTTTGAATAGTACCAAGTTCGGAAAGTATATTTATGCCATTGGAGGAAATATTGAAGCCAGCCAATTATCTGGCATTTTTATCAACTTTTACCGAACAATTGCTTTTGTACTCAGCGGTGCCTTGGCCGCGCTGGCTGGAATAGTCCTCGCTTCACGTGTAAATCTTGCTAGCCCTCTTGGTGGCACCAACTATGAGTTAGATGCTATCGCTGCTGTGGTCATAGGAGGAACTAGTATCCTGGGAGGGGAAGGAAGTATCCCCAGAACCGTCGTGGGGGTGCTTCTACTTACTGTATTAGGTAACGGGTTTAATATGCTAAATGTTAGCATTTACATGCAATACTTGTTCAAAGGGATTATTATCATAGGAGCTGTTGGCTTTGATACCTACTCCCGACACCGAAGGCGTCGTTGACATCACTCCTAAAGTGCACTAGATTATGACCGGATAAAAGGATGCTGGCCAAAGTTCTCTCTAGTGGGGTTCAGGGAATAGATGCCTACCCAGTCTTCCCTAACAAAAAGCCGTGAGTGAAGGCTGGAGTTTTAAGGGCATGTGTGTGAGCGCGGCAGACCACGAACTACATAGAGAACCATAAGTGCCAGTAATCCAGCGACAAGAACGACCTGAGTCCTGCCTGTTTCCTTAATACCGAGGAGGTTAATAAAGATAAAGGGAAGGCAGAGGGACGCAGCAATGATACGTATATCAGCATTAATGATAAAGCCTGTGAAAATAGCCGCACCCACTAACGCAAAAGCACTTTAAGAGGAGAGCAAACGCCTATCTTGATCTCCTCTTGC
>JBHIEA010000079.1:0-8045 GCA_046760365.1 bacterium | reverse complement strand
CCCAGCTAAAAGGATAGCCCATGGAAAAAAAGCAAAAACGAATCCTTATTGTGGACGATGAGGCCAATGTAAGAGCCGTGTTCTCGGATGTTCTAAGGAGGGAAAGCTACCTAGTCAAAGCGGTGGAAGATGGTTCTGAAGCCCTAAAAGCAATGGATGAGGAGACCTTCGATCTCGCTCTGGTCGATCTTAGAATGCCCCTTATGGATGGAATTGAGGTCTTAGAGAATATTAAAAAAAGAAAGCCCGAAATTCCCGTCATTATTTATACTGGATATGGTTCGATAACCACCGCAGTGGAGGCTATGAGAAAAGGGGCCGCCGACTATCTTAATAAGCCATTTTCTCCTGAGGACCTAAAGTCAAGTATCAAAAAAGCTCTCGAGGGAGCGGGAGAACACAACTCAATTTTATCCCCACGGTCTTCGGAAAGGTAAAGCCATGCACCAGGAAGAAAGCGTTGAACTTCGCCAATACTGCAAAGTCCTCTGGCGACACAAATGGATCGTTCTTCAAGCAGTGATTGTTGTTTTCGTGGGTACTATGATTTTTACTTATCGACAAACCCCTGTTTATAGAGCACAAACAAAGGTTCTCATTAGCCCCCCTCCCTATCTTTTCCCTTATACCGTCCCCCAACAGATTTTAACCTCCCAGGGTCTACCATATTCCCCGGATCTACCCTACTACATTAACTATCTGGAAAACTATAAGGTCTGGTTGATGAGCGGAACTATGATGGACAAGATTAGAGAGCGGGTAAAGTCCCTCTATCCTCAATCAGAAAAACCACCGTTCAGTATGGGGGTCAGCTTAATCGAGGACACCAGCATCTTCGATATCGGAATCGAAGCCAGTGACCCCGAGCTATGTAAAGTAGCAGCCAATGCCGCCGCTGACGTTTTGGTGGCAGAAAACTGGAAAATGTTCGCTACTGGCTTAAAATCAGCCAGTGAAATGATGGAACGCCAGATCCAAACCCCCTTGGAGGAGTTAAATAAGCTTCAGCCCAGCTCAGAGTCAAAAGACTTAGGTACTACCAAAGGTGAAAAACTAGGGGGCCAATTATGGCAGGCCGGTCAGCTCAACAACGTCCGCATTCTGGATTATGCTAAAACTCCAGGCTCTCCTGTAAAGCCTCGCAAAAAGCGAAATGCTCTGTTAGGGCTCCTCATAGGACTTATGTTAGGAGGTGGTTTAGCCTTCTTGCTAGAATACCTGGATACCTCTGTTCGAACCATTGAAGATGTAGCAAAGTACTTTTCCTGGCCGGTTTTGAGTATTATTCCCCGATTTGATCAGACTTCCCGAGGAAAGACTTCTCGCCCAAAAATTGAACCAGTGGTGAGTAAACATCCAAAATCTGTCTCTGCCGAGGCCTACCGAACCCTGAGAACCAGCATCCAACTCTCTGATCTAGATCCCCCACCCCGATCTTTATTAGTGACCAGTGCCGGTCCCCTGGAAGGAAAATCGACCACTGCCCTTAATCTGGCGGTAGCTCTGGCTCAAAAAGAAAGTAAGGTTCTTTTAGTCGACAGTGACCTCCGAAAGTCGGCTATCCACAAGATACTGCAGTTAGATAACTCCACCGGATTAACCGATTTAATTCTTAATCATGGGAGCTTTAAAGCAGCAGTTAAGCCATTTGACAGTGTGGATAACCTCTGGGTTTTAACCAGCGGCTCGAGGACCTCCAACCCTTCTGAGCTCTTAGGGTCAAGCCGGATGAGGTCCTTAGTAGAACAGGTAAAAAAAGAGTATGACTACCTGGTCTTTGATAGCCCGCCTGTTATGTCCGTCAGCGACGGTGCGGTCTTAGCTTCCCAGACTGACGGAATCCTGGTAGTTATTAACCCGGGCAAAATAAGAAAGGAAGTGGCCCGCCACACCAAGGAATTAGTTGATCGGACTGGGACTCCGGTTGTTGGTTGTGTCCTCAACGGCGTCGAGCCCAATCACGCGGATTACTATTACTACTATCACTACTACCATTATTACGATGGACCTGAGGGGAAAGAAACCGTCCACAAGCGAAAAAAGAAAAAGAAGAATTTGTAATATTGCGAAAGCAGGATAAGATTAGAAAATACGGTACCTTCCAAAGGAGCGGTTATGGATAAATACAAATTAGAAAGAATTTATGCCAAGTCCTGCGATCTGGTGGAACGAGAAATAGAAGGAGAGATCATCATCGTTCCGCTGACCTCGGGCATAGGTGACCTTGAGGATGAGCTCTTCAGCCTGAATAAAGTGGGAAGGGATGTCTGGGCAAGGATAGACGGAAAAAAGCCTGTGCGAGCTATCGTTGAGGAGCTATTTGAGATATACGAGCAGGATCGGGAAAGGTTAACTGCCGATGTTCTTGGCTTCTTAGAGGAACTTGAGGAAAGGAAACTTGTGGTGGAGGAAGTTCCTTGTCGGATTACCTAGAACCACTCAAGCTCCCTGACTTTCACCTCTGGAAGAAAACCGAAGAAAAAAGGATTCCACTCTCCACTGAAATTGAGCTCACTGAGAGGTGCAATAATAATTGCGTTCACTGTTACATTAACCTCCCAGCGGACGATGAGGAGACGAGAGGACGAGAACTTAGTTTTAAAGAAATAAGAAGGATAGTGGATGAAGCAGTGGGAATGGGATGCCTCTGGTGGCTCATCACCGGCGGGGAACCACTTCTGCGCGAAGATGTCGGTGATATTTATCTTTATCTAAAGAAAAAGGGGCTCTTAGTAAGCGTTTTCACCAATGCCACTCTGATTACGCCTGAGCTGGTAAGCCTCTTCAAAAAATATCCTCCCCGAGACTTAGAAATTACTGTGTACGGGGTAACTCAGAAGATCTACGAAAGGATTACTCGTACCCCTGGCTCTTTTAAAGCATTTATGAGGGGAATTAACCTCCTAAAGGCAGAGAATGTCCCCTTCACCCTTAAGGCTATGGCCTTAAGGTCCAATGTCGGTGAGCTTGAAGCCATAAAGGACTTCTGTAAACTAATAACCAAGGACCACTTCAGATTCGACCCCTTTCTTCACCTGAGATTGAGGCCAAATGATAAAAGAAATCGCCAGATAAGTAGTGAGAGACTTTCTCCAGAGGAGATAGTTGCGATAGAGTTCGCCGATGAAGAGAGGAAAAATAATCTTGTGAAACACATATGCGAAGAGAAGAAGATAGGACAACAAACAGTCCATTTTCATAATGGTAATCACCTATTTTACTGCGGTGCGGGCAAAACGAGTTTTACCATAGACCCTTACGGTTTTTTCAAGCTCTGCAGTTCCTTATCTCACCCTGACTGTGTATATGATTTAAGGAAGGGCAGCCTGAGGAAGGCCTGGAAGGAATTTGTTCCCAAGGTTCGGGCAATAAGGACCGAAGATGACAAGTGTAGAAAGAGGTGTCTTAGCTGTTCTCTGATAAACTTATGTATGTGGTGTCCCGCTACTGCTTATCTCGAATGTAGAAAACTTGATGGATGGGTCGAAGATTTCTGTCGCCTGGCTCATGCTCGGGCCGAGGCTCTGAGAAATATTCAGTGAACTAGGTTCCTTCTTGTCATTGCGAGGAGCGAAGCGACGAAGCAAACTCGGGAGATTGCTTTGCTTGCGCTTGCAATGACGTGGTTGCGTGAATACTTACGACTTAATTTCATAAGAGGTGATAAAAAGATGAATAAAGAAAAGAAAGAATGGGAAACTCCCAAACTTATCTGCCTCTATCGGGGAAGACCTGAGGAGGCGGTACTGCAGGCGTGCAAGGCACCAACTTTGACAGGGCCTGCTGTGTATTTGTGCTGGAATCCACCTGACAAGTGCCGGACATCAAACACTACCTAAGTTTAGTCCTTGGTCACTGGGCTTTCGACTCTTAGGCAGCAGTGGCCCATAGGCTGGCCCTAGATACAATTCGGTGTAGTAGCTCTTCGAAGCAAAATTTGTCAAACACTGTCGCGAAAAGATACGGTAAATGGCCTATATAGAAAAAATTAACTTGGATCTTTTTCCTCTCTGGGAGAGGATGAAAGGCAAAGGGTATCTCTCTCAGGTGAGTATGGAGCTGACTGAGAGGTGCAACAATAACTGTCTTCACTGCTATATCAATCTTCCGGCGAATGACGAGGAGGCAAAGAAAAACGAGATAACCTTTGAAGAGATAAAGGCAATAGTGGATGAGGCGACCAGGATGGGCTGTCTTTCCTGGCATCTCACTGGAGGAGAACCCCTGCTGCGCGAGGATTTTTCGGATATTTATGTCTACCTCAAAAGAAAAGGGATGAGAGTCACTCTTTTTACTAATTCTACCTTGGTTAATCCCAAGATAACCAAGCTTTTTAAAAAATATCCTTTAGAGAATCTTGAAGTGAGTATCTATGGCCTGAGCCAAAAAACCTATGAAGCGGTAACTCGGAATCCCGGCTCATTTGATGCCTTTAGGCAAGGAATAGACCTTTTGAAGGAGAATCGCATCTCCTTTACTCTCAAGGCTGCGGTTTTGCCGCAAAACTTTCATGAAATAAAAAAGATGAGAGACTTCGCTCAGTCTCTGACCGGAGAACCGCTAGGAGTGGTTCTTAAATTGAATCTTGGGTCAAGGTTTAGCCATGGATTGTACGGGAAAAGGGACCTTATAAAGAAACTCAGACTTCCTCCTGAGAAAGTAATCCAAGTTCTGAAACAGGATGAGGAAATATACCGAAAAGATATGATGGACTTTTGCCAGAAGTTCTTGAGACCCCCTCAAGATGATCACCTTTTTTCTTGTGGTGCCGGAGTAGGGGGGTGTCATGTTGATGCCTATAATAATTTTCAGCTCTGTCTGCTTCTGAGGCACCCTGGCTGTGTTTATAGCCTGCGGGAAGGAAGCTTCAAAGAGGCCTGGGAGAAATTTGGGCCCCGGGTAAGAGAAATAAGAGCCAATAATAAAAAATACGAGGAAAAGTGTCAGAGGTGTTTCCTCAAATCTCTCTGCGAGCAGTGTCCCGCCTGGTCCTGGATGGAACACGGAGTCCTGGATGAGCCAGTGGATTATCTCTGCGAGATAGCCCATGCCGAGGCAGTCTGGCTGGGACTATTGAGGGAAGAAGAAAAAGCCTGGAAAGTTGAGACAAGAAATGAATCCAAAAGACTTGCTGTCCTACAATCTTAACTTTAAAATAGGGGGTATTAGCTTATCTGTTCAGAGTGATCTTCCCTTAAGGGAAAAAACCTTTGCCCCCAAGTTTCAACTCTTTCGCTGTAATGATGGGGAAAGTGATGAGGTAACCATTTACCATCACCCCAGCCTGCCCAAAATAAAGAATTGGGGAGAAAAGATTTATCACCGAGCTCCCTGGATGATCTATAAAACACCTTCTCACTATATCTACCGGATGTTTGTTGACGGGAACAATGAATCTCCTCTGGTAGCCATATTCAATAACGACCATACCGAGGGTCATATTTACAAGGGGAAAAATTATGTAAATGCCTTCAAGAAAGGAAACCTTACCAGCCTTATTTGCTTTCCCACCGATCAGATTCTGTTTGCCCGGATCCTGGCAGATAGAGACGGCATCATACTACACGGGAGTGGACTCATATTGAAAGGAAAAGGATACCTTTTTGTGGGTCATTCCGAGGCAGGTAAGTCCACCGTGGTGAAGATCTTTAATCACCATGCGAAGATTCTGAACGACGACCGGCTGATAATGAGAAAAGAGGATGGTAGGTTTTACCTTTACGGCACTCCCTGGCACGGAGAGGTTTCACTGGTGGCTCCGGATCGGGTGCCACTGAAGGCAATTCTATTCCTCAAGCAGGCTGAAGACAACAGGGTAGAAAGAACGGAGGGTCTTGAAGCCTTTAAAAGGCTCTATGGATGCACCATAAAACCCCTGGTTACTGAAAAATGGGTCAAAAATGCCCTGGATATCTGCCAGGCCCTTTCCCGCGAGGTACCCTGCTATGACCTCTATTTCGATAGAAGTGGAGAGGTGATCTCTGTTGTGAACCAACTTTTGCACAAAAATTGGTAGTCGCAGGCTTTAGCCTGCCCAACCTGAAGGTTGCGGCTATCTTACGTTGCTGAAGAGAAGGGGTCAGGTCTTGCCGCAGAAGAAAGAAATACTGGACTTAAAAAGAGACGACTTTGCTTTCATTACCCAGGAAGTCCTGAGCCGGGGAAGAGTCCTCAGGTTTAGAACCAAGGGAGGAAGCATGTCTCCCTTTATTCGAAATGAAGATGTGGTAGAAGTAGTGCCTCTCAAAGGAAAAATAAATCTGGGGGATGTAGTCCTCTACCGCTCTTCCTATGGGAAGATGGTCATCCACAGGGTGATCCGGAGGAGAAAGGAAAGCATCATCACCAAAGGAGACTCTGTACCCAGCTCCGACCAGCCGGTACTGTCTGAACAAGTGCTGGCTCAGGTGGTGTCCGTAGAAAAAAATGGATGGCGTATAAGACTGGACACTCCGATGGGAAGGCTCATCAATATTCTCTTTGCTACAATCTCTCCCTTTTCTTTTCTGACCGATCCTCCGCTTAAATTTTTGAAAAAGGCTATTCGTCCCTTCACTAGTAATGGATCAAATCCTTGTCTCTTTTGGCTTCCTCACAGCTATAAGGAATAAATCCATGTATACTCGACCAGAAGAGCAGCTGTTACTGGAGTGTGCGAGAACTAAATTAAGCGAGGATAACCAAGATAAGATCAGAAGACTAGTGAGTAATAGCCTGAACTGGGATTATCTCCTGCAGATGAGCAAAAGTCATAGTCTGATACCATTATTATACTATCACCTGCACCGAATTGACCTTGATCATCAGATTCCCACGTACATTATGGATGAGCTACACGACATTTATTACAGCAATCTTGCTCGGAATCTCCTTTTATATGATGAGTTAAGCCAAGTCTTGAAATCCTTTGAGGAAAAACGAATCCTGGTGGTGGTCAAAGGACTAGCTTTAGCAGAGCAAGTTTATAAAAATGTCGCTCTAAGGCCGATGGCAGACGTTGATCTGTTGGTTCAAAAGAGGAACCTACCAGAAGTAATGAAGACTCTTTTCAAACTGGGATTCGAAATACTATCTCAAGAGAAGCAGGTAACCATAAAATACATGAATGAATTGCATTTGGTCAAGCGTCAGGAAAATGTCAAGTATCTCCCGAGTCTAATAATAAATGTCCACTGGGATCTGACAGCTCCGGTTAGATTTGAGGGGACAACAAAAATCGATACCCAACAAATGATGTCAAGAACGCAGCCAGCAAAGATAGCCTGCCGTGATATTTTGGTTATGAGACCAGAAGATCAAATACTGTGGGTTATTTATCATGCTACTTTTCAGCATCCTTTTATCGGGCTTCTTCAGCTTTGTGATGTGGCTGAATTAATCAAACTAGAAGAAAATAGACTTGATTGGCACTCCTTGGTGAAGACCTCAAAAAAAGGGAGGATCGCAACTGCTACTTACTACTTGCTATCCTCGGCTAAAAAACTCCTTGGAGCCCCTGTTCCCGACTGCGTGCTCAAAGCTCTTACCCCAAATCTACTTAAAAGAAGCATATTAAATATTCTACTTGTGAAAAGCAGCTTTCTAACCAAGTGCCCGACTCACTCGATAGCCTCTCGTTATCTTCTTCAGCTACTGATGCTGGATAAAATAGTCGATACACTCTTTTTGTTCTGGAAGGCAGTCTTTCCTCCTTCTGAGTGGCTTGCGGCTTATTATGATCGCCCTGCGTCAAAAAAGCTATACTCCTCCCACCTTATTAACCTTCTCACAATCGGCTTGGCCGGAATAAGAGATACCCTAAAATCCTCAGGTAAAAAATAAATCTTCCCCTTTAAAATAAAGAACCCAGATGGTGGTGTCTATTAGGCACTTTTCAAAATTCATCTTCTCTCAACTTTTCTAAATCCTTTAGGGTAATATCCACTATAGAGCTTCCGAACAGATCAGCCAACTCTCGCGCTTCTCTTCTTTTTTTCTGATCAACTCCCTAAGTGAGAGATTGACCACTTCTTTTTTAGTCTGGTGAGTTCTTTTGCCTCCTCAAG
>JBHIEA010000078.1:0-8073 GCA_046760365.1 bacterium | reverse complement strand
CTATGATTTTTAGTGGTGGTCATTCCTCCTTCTCCGGTAACCAGGTTCTTGGTCACATAAAAACTAAAAACGGTAATGTCTCCAATGGTGCCAATTTTTTGAGATTTGTACTCAGTCTCTATGGCATGAGCCGCATCCTCTACCACCCATAAATTATGTACTTTGGCCATTTCTATTATCTGATCCATCTTACAGGGACGCCCGGCAAAGTGAACCGGAATAATTGCTTTGGTTTTCGGACCAACTTTGCTCTCAATTTTTTCAGGATCGATGTTCATGGTCTCTTTTTCAATATCAACAAAAATTGGCTTGGCCCGATGATGGACAATAACATTTGCAGTGGCAGGAAAAGTCAGGGGCGAGGTGATAACTTCGCCCCCATCAGCTATCCCCAGAACATCTAAGGCAAGAAACAGACCGGCGGTGCAGGAACTGACGGCCACCGCCCATTTACTGCCTATGTATTCACTAAATCTTCTTTCAAATTCATGAGTCTTGGGACCTGTCCCCAGCCATCCAGATCTCAAGGTTCTTGAGACTTCCTCAATCTCAGGCTCCAAAATAAAGGGACTTCCAAAAATTAAAAAATTATCTCTTACTGGTTTACCTCCCTCAATTGCTAGTTTACTACTCATTATTTTTCTCTTTTCCCCGTTTCACTGCCTAGTTTGAATATCTAACTCGCCCCGTCTAATCATATTCTCTTTTTTAACAGATACTTTGCTTCTTGAAAAATGCCATCCGGTCAACAATTGAATAGGCACTTTTAAACACACTCGCCACTTCTCTTAGATTTCTCAGTCTAAACGCAGTAGCGAAAATGTAGCTCGGTCGGAAATAAAATTCCCGGTAGGCCTCAATTCGGGCTCTCTCTACATCCCTCCTTGATAACTTCTCCGTCTCGATTAAACAATTACCGGCTGAAAAATCTTCCCAGATCTCATATTTAAGCCACCCCTTTCTCTTACAAACCTCATACAATTCTGTGCCCGGATGGGGAATGACCACGGCAAATTGAGCGCTGTCCGGCCTCAGTTTCTTGGCAAATTCCATAGTCTCTCTTATCGTCTCGGGAGTCTCACCCGGAATTCCAAGCAAGAAAAATGCTTGTGTTCTTATCCCTGCCTCGCGACACAAATCAAAAGCCTGCTTAATCTGACCCAAATTAATCCCTTTTTTCATCACGTCAAGCATTTTTTGAGAACCCGATTCTACGCCAAACCTTATGTAATGACAGCCGGCCCTCTTCATTGCTCTAACTACTTCCTCATCCATGCTGCTTACTCGACACTGGGGTATCCACTTTACCTTTATCCTGCGTTTTTGAATCAACTCACAGATTCTCAACAGCCGGGGTCGATTCAAAGCAAAGGAGTCATCATCAAAATATATCTCGTCAACGTGGTGATCTTTTACTATCTGCTCAATTTCATCAACTATGTTCTCAGGACTTCTGGCTCTAAATTTTCTACCGTAAAGGGTTCCCGGCCACAAGCAGAAGATGCATCGATAAGGACATCCCCGGGAGGTTACCATGGTAGTGCTATGCTTGCCCATAAAAGTGCCCTGTCGATAATAGTCACTCTTTACCATATGTCTGGCCGGAAAAGGCAATTCATCCAAATTTTTAATCAAAGGGCGAACCTCGTTGACGTGGATGCCACTCTCATCTCTATAAGTAATCCCTCTCACTTTCTTAAGATCATCTCCATTTAAAAGAGCTGCCGCTAAATCTCTCACCGTTAAATCAAATTCTCCCCTGCAGATGGCATCCACTTGAGGATTTTCTCTCATAATATTCTCATGAAAAAAGGTAGGATGGGATCCCACCAAAACTATAAAAACATTTTTCATTTTTTCTTTTAGAACCTTGACCGTCAAAAGATCATAATCGATGGAGGGGGTTGAGCACTCAAGAATAACCATGTCAGGCTGATTATTTTTGACGGCACTGGCAAAAACTGGAATAGACATCTCCTCTACTACCCCATCAATGAAGCTTACATCAATGCCGGCCTTCTCCAATACCGCTACCACATAAGCTAAATAAATGGGATATTCTATAAACTTGTCGCTTCTCTTATGCGGCCACCGAACATCTGATCTAGCTCCATACCCCGGTCCCGGCCAGGGCGGATTGCTGACCAAAACTTTCATAACTTCCCTCTCTAGATAATTTTCGCCTGCGTCACTTTCTAGGGCAAATGGAGGACTCAACAGAAATGCCCACCCCTCCTCCAATCCAGTGTTCCCAGTTATTCCTCCACTTAGCTATGCCGCCACGAAAAAATTATCCAAGGCCAGACACAGGAAGTAACACTATGGTAAAGTTTGTTGCTCCACCCGTTTTCTTATTTCCTGATTTATACTCTTTACCTCTGCATATATTTCAGGGTCCTCAGCCACACCGGTATAACGCGGGTCCCCTATTCCCCAACAGTAAAAAGCATAGTTTTCCCCGCCAAGCCGCTCTCTCCAGAAAAAGTAGTGATTCTTCATGTGCCTGGATGGATTAATATAATTCTCTCCATAAAAAGCCTGCATAACTGGAACAACCGGGTAATCTCTGGTCTTAAATTTTTTAATCCTTTTGGCAGTATTCCTCATGCAGGTACTTGAATCAATATTTCTCCAGTAAGGGTAGGCAACTACCATGAGAATATCAAATGCGTCCTCAGTGAAATAATTACCCCAATCACCATCACCGTAGGCTATCATCACCGGATGCTCTTTATCGTATTTCTTTATGCTGTTATACACTGTTTCTTGAAAGGCTTTTGATTGGTGTCTGAGGTCAGGCTCATCAAAAGTATACCAACCGAACAATCCCGGATGATCTTTCCACTTGTTTACGTAATCCCCCAATATGGGTTCCTCGTAGGGCACCGTTATCACCGCTTTTAACCCATATTTAACGCAGTCATCCAAGAACGATCTTAGATCTAGATGCAAAGTCTGGTATGTATGAATTATGTTAAAACCTGCATCCTTTACTTCACTATAGCTTGGTTGGTCTATTCCCGGAATAAAACCAAATATAATGCGGTAAGATCTCATCTGCATAGGTGTCAAATAAATATCGGGTGGAGGAGGCATACCACCTGTTTTTATACTTTCAAGCGTTGACCCGGTGGGGTACTGGTTCAACTCCTTGAGACTAACGTATTTTATATCCTCCATCCTAAATCCCCGGGCCACGAAGGTCTCAGGATCAGGTATCCAGTACTTTTTACCTTCCTTAATCAAAAAGACCTCTCTCTGTCCGGAAGCATGCAGTAATAGTAAAGCCAGGCTCATAAACACTCCTGCTATTGATCTGGATTTATCTACTCGAAAAATAGTCTTTTGAACATCTTTCATTTTCTCAACCCCGGGTTTGGTAACTTTCGCATCTCTTAACAAATTGATCTGCTAACTTCTCCCATTCGTACTTATCTTTGACCACTCTCAATCCTCGTTTCCCCATTTCCTTTCTCAATTTTTCATCTTCAATTAAAACACTTATCTTTTCGGCAAGATCCTTAAAGTCTCCCGGCTGGTAGAAAAAACCGGTTTTTCCTTCCTCAACAACCTCTTTTAGCGCTGGGAGGCGAGGAACAATAACTGGTATACCACAGGCCCAGTATTCGAATTCTTTAAGGGTCACTCTGCCTCGGGCTGACAAGCTGTTGGGAAGAATGACCAGACCAATATCGCTACCTGAGATGTACCGAGCTACCTCCTCTTGCTTGACCCATCCAGAAAAATAGAAATGCCTGGTTAAATTGCTCTCAGCAACTTCTTTTTTAAGCCTGGGTACAGCCGTTCCGTCTCCTACGATCCAAAATGTCGTCCGATAATGTCTCTTCGCCACCTTTCTCGCCGCAGATACAATGATCTCGGGGCTGTCCTGACAGTCGATTACTCCTTGAAATATAACAATATTTTCGGCAAACTTCCCAAACCTATCCCTCAGCTCACCTTCGTATGTGGGTCTGAAAATTTTGGTGTCCACACCATCACAAACCACTTCGATATTCTCTAACTTTGCCCCATAAATTAAAAGGAGATCCTTCATCGAGTTGCTAATGGTAATTATTTTGTCTGATTCTCTAATGGTCTTCCTTTCCAGGTACTTTCCTTGAAGTCGGGCTAACTTCATCCATCCTCTAGGACGATATTCTTCAAGATATTCGAACAGTAGGTCGGTCAGATCCAGGACCACAAGGCGGTCTTTTTGGAATCGTTTCGCCAAAACTGCGGCGAATCCAGCAATGGAGTTATGGGAAATAATCAGATCAGGCTTTATCTTCAGGGCATACCTTACCGCCTGCCATATATTTAAAGGATGAGAATACAGATACTTTACCATCTTATGGGGACTTAAGCGACTTACCGTTAAAAGAGGCAATAGATCAAGGCACCCTAAATGGTTGACCGCCTCTTCTTTTTTCACACCGATAGAAGAAGCGACATAAACCTCATGTCCTTTTCTAACCAGAGACTTTATTATATTCGATATTCTTGGGGTACCCCCACCACTCGACGGGACTAGTTCCTCAAAGATTGTTACCAGCACTCTCACCTGATTTTCCTGATCTGAAAATACCGCGTGGCTTTACTCTCTTTTTCCAATGACCTTTGCCGGTACCCCCGCCGCTACGCTATAGCTGGGTATGTCTTTGGTCACTACTGCACCCGCTCCCACTACCCCTCCATCACCAACAGTAACTCCAGCTAAAACCATTACTGACGAGCCCAGCCACACATCTTGGCCAATGGTGGTTTTTTTCACCAAAGCTCCTTGAAGACGTATTAACTTGGATGCATCTTGGTATCTGTGAATTCCAGCCATTACTCTTACATTATCAGCCAAAAGTGAGTTTTTCCCAATTTCAACACCGCCATAGCCATAAATAAAACTTCGGGGTCCGATGTTAACATGATCATGAATGATAGTTTTACCTACCCCAGCTAAAAATATGGTATCACGCGATATATGCACATCGTCACCAATTCTTATCTCACTTTCAGGATACTCAACATCGATATCACACCCCTTTCCTATGAATACCCGGTCTCCGAGAAAAACCCTTTGCGGTATTCGAAAACGAACCCCCTCTTCGATAAAACAATCTGAACCTAGCTTTCCCAGAAGTCCGCGATAAACAGCCGCCCTGAGTACTGAACCTGCAGCGGTCGGTAAATTGCCAAAGAAGGCAAAGACAAGTTCCTGCCAAATAAACGTCTTCACAGATTGCCGGCCAGTTACTCGCTTAATATAATTGTAAAAATTTTCCCGTAGGCCCGCTTCAGAGACTACTATTCTTTTAACTTCATCTATTTCACGCATCCCCTGTTTCGGTGACATTATACTGCCAGACTTGCTTTGGCCATTATTACAAACTGAGAGGAAAGCAAGGTCGGTAAAATCTTGAATTTTGAGCCAAGCCCGGTGTATTCAATTCTGACAATTTCATATCCAGTGCTTGCAAACAGTTTTTTAGCGGTGGCTAAAGTAAAAAATCTCAAATGACCTTTATTTAATATTCCTCTTTCCTTATATTCAAATTTGCCAAAAAGTAATTTCAGTCTAATTTCCAGCCGAGCAATATTAGGGACAGACGCAATAACAACTCCATCAGATTTCAAATATCTTTTGAAATTAACAAGTACTAAATTCGGCATTCTCAAATGCTCAAGTATGTCATCGAATATAATCACATCGAAGGGTCGAGCTAAGACAGGTAATTCCTCAATGTTCTCTACGTCGGCAACTATAACATCCTTGCAGTATTGAGCTGCAATATCGGCCATATCTCGGTTTATCTCAATACCCACAACCTCACAATTTTTTCTCTTTAGTTCTCTGGCTAGATAACCTGTTGCACATCCCACATCTAACACTCTCATACCATCCTGGATAAACCTTAGAGTCTTGGTATGAGAACTATGGGGGCGCGGATCATATACTGGGATTTCATGATAGGAAAACATAGCTTCCGTCCCTTTTACTTCTGGATACAGAGCGTCTCCACTTTTGGTATTAGCACCCCTCCAGAGAAGAAAACTATCCCGTCACCTTTTTCCCAGGAATTCTTCAATAAGCTGGTAGTACCTTTCAAGAAACTTATGAGGAGTATAATGCTCATTGTAGGCGGCGCAAGCTTTATCCGAGTATTTGCTTCTTAGACTTACCTCCTCCATGGCATCCAAGCCAGCCACCAATTCATCTTCACTGCGATACAATATACCCGCTTCGTTTTCTCCAACCAACTCCGTAAGGCACCCATTTTCTGCCGCAATCACTGGGGTACCACAGGACATGGCGTCGAGAACGGCCTGATTACCCATCTCCGGCCACAGTGATGGCACCAGGAGGGCAACCGCATTCTGATACAGCCAGGAGAGTTTGTCTCGAAGAACATGTCCCAGAAATACTATTCGAGGATCGGTCCCTGCTAAAGCTCTCACTGAATCCATCGAGCTGCCACTACCCACCATGAGAAGCCGTGATTTTCCTTTCTTTCTCCTGAAGGCCCTCACAGCGACTTGAGCACCCTTGTACGGCTCTATTCTGGCTACAAACAAGAAAAACGGCCGGTATTTCCCGAGTTTCTTCTCCCAGTTATCAGCATTTGAAACCTCATTAGGAAATACAAAATAAGGTATGCAATCCATCCGCATTTTGATCCCCTCCTCAAGATGCTTGTCACGCATGAATTGGCTGGGCATTATCAAAGCATCAATTTTGGAAAGCATTTCGTCCCTCAAATTAGTATATCGCCAAAGCTGGGGTAGAAGCCCATAGCTAAGTTGGCAGGTTAAACAATCCTTCTTTCTGCAGACCTCTCGCTTGAATTTCCACAGGTAATGAGTAGGGCAAAAGAGCCAGTAAGTGTGAAGCGTAAAGAGTTTAACGGCTTTTGCTAGTCCAAGAACGGAAAGACCCCCCAACAATGAAATATTATGATAGTGAATGACGTCGAACCCCTGATCTAGAATTTTCCTAATCTTGCCAGCCGTAACTACAGGATAACCAAAAAGATAATTACTGAGAGGAGAAAGCTTTCCCAAACCACTCTTGAGGCCATGGATCAATACGTTTTTATGATGCGGATATTCTCCTCCACGTTTTTCTTTCACTTTTACGTAAAAAGAATCAATACAGTGGATTACCTCAACCCGGTGACCTGCCCGGGCGAGAAGGTTTGATAATTGATATACATGTATCCCGCAGCCCCCGGCATGATACGGAGGATAGAAAGTCGTAATCATGCATATTCGCAGCTTCTTCATAAATGTTTTTATCCCAAAAAGCGGCTCCCGTGCTTGTGAATTAGCTACTCTCTTGGCAACCTAGGTTGTAAGTCCCTTTTCTTCCAGCTCCCAGCGGGATTTTTCAAATTGATCCAGAGCTTCCTCACCCCGTAGCCAATCGACTAACTCAGAAATACCATCTTCAAACTTCACCTCTGGCTTAAATCCCAGTTTTTTTTGAATTTTTGAAATGTCGGCGTAGCAGTGTCTTATGTCTCCCTGCCTATATTTATTTACAATCTTAGGAGTAAGTGGGGCGTGGAGCTTTTTGATGAGTATATCAGCAATTTCCAGAACTGTTTTGGGCCTACCAGTACCCACATTAAACACTTGATAATTTGCCTCCTCTTTCTCCATGGCCAAGAGGTTCGCCCGAACAATATCACTGACGTGAATGAAGTCGCGAGATTGTCCCCCATCCTCAAAGATATGAGGAGCATTATTATTCAGAATGCGGCAAGAAAATATAGCTGCTACCCCGGTATAAGGGTTTGATAACGCCTGTCTGGAGCCATAAACATTGAAGTATCTTAGAGCCACCGTAGGTAGCCTATAGGCTCTTCCCACCGTCAAGCACATCTCTTCTTGATCTCTCTTGGAGATAGCATAGACTGAGGTGGGATATAGTGATTTTTCTTCATCGGTAGGCATCGCTTCTACGTCTTTACCACAAAAAGGACATTTCATTTCCCAGTCTCTCTCCCTTAGCTGGTGCGGTAACCTTAATTTTGGAGAAACGACTCCACAACTGTGGCACCGGTATTTTCCTTCGCC
>JBHIEA010000077.1:0-8103 GCA_046760365.1 bacterium | reverse complement strand
GGAACAATGGAGATAAATACCGCTGCGGTAAGGAGTTCCCAATCCTGGCCATAGGAGCCAACCAAACTGCTTATCTGAACTGTAATCGGTGCTACATCGGGGGTTCCTCCCAGGTAGATAAGAGCAACCAGAAGGTCATTCCATACCCACAAGAATTGAAAGATAGTAAGGGAGGCAATAATAGGTACGGAAAGCGGCAGTACAATATACCAGAAAATATAAAATGAGGGTGCCCCATCGATGGAAGCAGAATCAAAAAGCTCTTTGGGCAGTCCTGAGATATAATTGTAGAGCATATATATAGCAAGAGGAAGTCCGTAGCCGCTATGAGCTAACCAGATCCCCGGGAAGGTGCCGGCAAGACCTGATTTGTTAAAAATCTGCAAAATTGGAATGAAGGTCATCTGGAGAGGAACTACCAGAAGCGCTATTATAATCATAAAAACAAGGCTGCGGGCAAAAAATCTCATCCAGGCAAGAGCATAAGCGGCAAATAACGCTATGCCCAAAGGTATAACGGTAGCGGGAATGGTGATGATGAAACTGTTTAAAAAGGCTCTTCCGATACCCAGCCGGCTCAGAACTACCTCATAATTTCTTAAGGTAAGACGAGTCGAACCGAGTATACCTTCAAATACTGTCCACCAGCCGCTATTCGCCACATCCTGAGCGGACCTAAAGGATGTAACCAGTACCCCAATTGTGGGAATCAACCACAAAAGGGCAATAAAGATAATTACCGCATGTAAGAGTCCCCGAGATAGATTTCTGCTCATTTCTTCGGTCATCGTCTCCCTTCTCTTTTAAACCGGCGCAGGTTAAGCAGCATCATGGGAAGAACAAGCAACAGCAGAACTACTGCAATGGCGCTTGACCTGCCAAAGTTTCGAAACTGAAACATTTCCTTATACATACGATTGGCAATGACTTCGGTACCGAAGTTACCGTTGGTCATAACATAAACAATATCAAATACCTTAAGGACAAAGACTACCATTGTCGTAGCAAGTACGGTAACGGTGGGCATGAGCAAGGGGAGAATAACTTTCCAGAAGACCCCCCATTCTCCAGCTCCATCAACCCGAGCTGCTTCTAAAAACTGCTTAGGAATGCTCTTATACGATGCAGATAGTACTATCATACAAAATCCGGTCCATACCCAGACCCCAACTGCTATGAGGCAGAGATTATTAATCCAGGGTCTCTGGATCAACCAGGCTACCGCAGGCAGGTGAAATGTCTCAAGGAGAGCATTGAGAATACCAATCTGAGAGGTGCCCGCCGGTTTAAAAGCATAAACGAACTTCCAGATAACGCTAGCACTTACAAAAGAAATAGCCATGGGCATGAAGATGATGGACTTAACAACAACCTCATATTTCACCCGGTCAAAAAGTACCGCCAGAATTAGTCCCAGAAATACCGTCACCGTGGTAAAAATAGCTACCCAGACAGCGTTGTTGCGGAATGCCGTTAGCATGACCCGGTTGGTGAAAGCATAGATATAGTTAGCTGCCCCCACAAAGGTATGGGAACGTTTGTCCAAAAAGGAAAGATAGAGGGTATGAAAGGAAGGATGAACGAGAAAAAAGCCCAGTATAGCCAAAGCTGGAGCTAGATAAAACCAGGGAGTTAACCTCTTGGTGTACATTTTTATCTTTTTTTGGAGGGAAAGGAATGTGCGACCACTTATACGTAGCCGCACATCCGGCTTTAGACCTATCCTTTGTAAGCTTCAACCGCTGTTTCTTCAATTCTTTCCAGGACTGAGTTCAGGTCCTCACCACCTACATAGTCCAGTATCCCGCTCCAAAAAGAACCAGATCCCACCGCAGCCGGCATCAGATCAGACCCATCAAAGCGGAATGTCTGGGCACCGGCTAATATTTCGGCGGCTTTGCGAGTGAGATCATCAGGATAGGCATTGGGATTCACCTTTCTGTTAGCCGATAATTTCCCCAGCTCGGCAACCCAGATCGCCTGAGCACCAGCAGTTGCCAGATAGCGCATAAGCGCTTGTGCTTCTGGAGTATCCTTGAACACCGCAAACATATCAGCAGCCCCCAGAGCAGGAATACCGTACTGTGGATCAATAGATGGGAAGGGGAAGAAGCTAAAGTCTACCCCTGGTCGAAGGTCGGGATTGTACTTCAGAATGAAACTCTTGATAAAGGTGGCCTGTCTATGCATGTAAGCACCAGGGGGAGTGGTAAACAGCGCATTGGGAGC
Source organism: bacterium (assembly GCA_046760365.1). Taxonomy (GTDB): domain Bacteria; phylum Aerophobota; class Aerophobia; order Aerophobales; family AE-B3A; genus AE-B3B. The sequence continues at coordinate 5,874 of JBHIEA010000077.1, read as the reverse complement.
CTCACCAAAGTTAGTAGTAAGTGCGCCTGCTGATCCCCCATACACATATTTCTCGTTTCGGGCAATCTGACCAAAAAGCTCCCAGGCACGCTTCACTGTTGGATCTGTCCAGGAGATCTCGTGATTTACCCACTGATCGTAAACCTCAGGTGTCGCGATTCGTAGCATAATGTCCTCAATCCAGTCAGTCCCGGGCCAGCCACTGGCAGCCCCAGACTCAAGTCCGATCGACCAGGGAGTCCGGCCCTGAGCCGCGATTTTGTCGGAAAGAGCCATGAGTTCCTCCCAAGTTCCAGGTATCTGGTATCCTGCATCTGCAAATGCCTTGGGATTGTACCAGACCAGGCTCTTGAGATCTGCGGAGATGAAAATGGCATATACAGTTTTCTGGTAGCTTCCCAGATCGATCCAGGTTTGGGCGTATTCGTCCCGTAATTTACTCATATTCATAAACTTGGCAAGATCAACCAGCGCCCCTATTTTGGCAAATTCCTGCATCTGACCGGGATTGGGCAAAGCCGAGATATCTGGAGGATTACCGGCTGCCACTCGGGTGGTAAGGACTGCCGGAAGATCACGGGTACCGGTAAATTCCACTTTGATTCCGGTTGCTACTTCAAAAGGTTCAAGCATCTTCATAAAAGCATCTCTTTCGCCACCTCCCCATACCCCGAGTACCGTCACAGTCTTTTCAGCAAAACCCGCACTGCAGACTCCTCCTACCAACAAGCCCAACATCAAAAGGCATATAATCTTTTTACCCATTTTTCTCCTCTCTTCGGTCTAATAATTTTTACTGTAAAATTAATCCGGTCCATTCATTTCCTCACCTCCTCCGGACCATTATTTTTTGTTTTTCCATCAGAGCTTCGGTCACAGAACAGGTAAATCATTGAAAACTTCCAATGTTAGCAAAGAGAGCTTTAGCACCCTAAACCAATACGGCACCGAACGACCTATCTCTTTCTCAATCGGTGATTTTCTTTTCTGATATGAGTCCATGCGGATATACCTGATCACCGCCACCCACTGGCCATTGCTCAGGTCTTTCTGGTTGCATTAGGCGAGAATAACTACTATGAGAGCAAAAATTGGCTGGCGGAACCTCACTCTGGCCCCATAATAAGCCTATTCGAAAAATTTGTCAACCTAATTCCATAATCAAGCCGCTCTCTCCCCTTACCTCACTCATCCTAAGGATCCCACTGCCTCTCCTCTTACTTCCTTCCTCATCCTCTCGCTCTCTTTAGTTAATCTATCCAAGTTCTCTTTGGTTAAGATCTCCACCCGAGGATAAGGACTTATGGGAGTTAGCTTTTCTCTCAGGCTTTCCTTTGAACTCTGGGGCCACTCTTTTGCCATCTTCAGGACCCCTTCTTTTCCTTCCGCAGCGAAAACCTCCCCCATAATCTCCAGAGGAAATGTGTGAGGCGAGATGCAGGCAATCTGGGCTGCCTTGAGTGCATAACTGTTACCATTAAAGGAAATGCTTACTCCTCCTCCCTCGCTTACCAACCTCAGTGCCTCTACATCGGTGATGCTGTCTCCTACATACATTACCTGGGAAATTTCCTCTCCCTTCAATGAATCAACCACCGCCTTAGCCTTTTCCATCCCCCCTATGGGGCTTGTCTCTTTTATGATCCTGCCACAATCCATAGAAGGGATTTCTTTCTCAAAGACCTCGTCCAGTCGTCTTATGCTCCTTTTGGTTGATGGCGAGAGATCCTCCTTTTTCCTTACTCCTGAAAGATCAATAAAAGGCAGTTTAAGTATCTGCTGAAGAAGAGCTTTTAGCTTTCTTGTCTCTTCCAAGGAAATCTGGTACCTATCAAGATCCAGGAAGGTGGAATAGGTATTCTCAAGAGGAAATCCTACATAATCACAAAGGGCTTCTATATAAGGCCGGTAGCTGGTGCTGATGATAAAGCTGGGCATCTTTTTATTCAGGCGAGAAAGAGTCTCTTTAGCCCCGGAGACCAAAAGAAGATGGCTGGCAGAATACTCTTTTATCCCCTGATTAGTTGCTCCACAAGCTTTTAAAAAGGGCAAAATGAAGCTCAGAGTGGTGCCAGCTTTGTATCCTTTTCTTTTGGCAATATCAGCCAGAAAATCATCGTACCTACTTATCAAGGAGAAAAACCTTCCTCCTTGAGGGATAAAATACTCTGATATCTCCAAGGCATTATCGTTCCTGGTTAAGGGGCCTTCACAATCAACGCATATCTGCCTCACGAGCAATCTCCTCATTCAGGCAATAGCCGTCAACTGCCTTGTCTCCCTTCATTAGTTTCTTTCCCCTTAGCTCGATGGTTTTATTAGACAGAGCTTTTAGGGTGTGAACTATTAAGGGAAGTTCCCACCTCACCCCTTCTTTTCTTATCTCCTTAAACAGAGGTTCTGCTTCTCCTTCTTCTCTTTTTATCTTCTCCAGAGGTTTTCTTTTAAGCTTTTCTCTTGATTTTTCCCACAAGGAATCAAATTTCCTGCCCCTTATGGGGAAAGTGCAGTAAGTCACAGGAGGACCGGCATCGAGCTGAGGAGTAACTAGATGCATCATCACCCCCGTTTGGCTTACATTTTTTTCAATTAATTTCCAGATTACCTCCTGCCAGGTTCCCCGGGGACCCCCCGGAGCAGCCGGATGAAGATTTATCATGGGATACCTTCGGCAAAGCTTTTCTCCTACGATCAGCATGTAACCTGCTAGAACAATAAGATCAACCTCAAATTTGTCTATTCTTCTTATTATCTCCTCATCATAGAGGTTGCGCCAGTAGCTGATGAGTTTTAGCTCACCCCTTTTCTCCTGGACCAGAGCTTCTCTTCTCATCTCTGGTCTGAAATTCCGGGAGGAAAAACACACCAGATCAATTCCCAACTTCTCTACCAAGTTAAAAAATAGGTCACTTTCCCGGGTCTCTCCTCTGGTTCGGTTGCTGAAGACAAAACTAATCTCTAAGTTAGCTAGTCTGCCTTGTTCGATGTTATCAGAAACTAAGGTCAAAAGCTCTCGTGCTGCCCCATCTCTTCCGGTAGAGAACCATCCGATTCTATAGCTCATTATCGACCTTCATTAGCCACAAAATTACCAGTATTATCACCGAAAGTTTCTTATATTTTTGTCGAAACACCTCTTGCTTAATCCTGCGCAGCTAGCAAAACTCTTTTGAGACTGAGCCGGTGAAGATATAAATTCCCAGGAGCTAAAATAATCACCCACCCTTTTTGGTAAATCTAGCCAAGATCTCCTGGCCAGGGTAAGCCTTCCTCCCAAATCCCCTTATGCTCTGGAAAGCAGCAAGAGCAGCTAATCTACCACATTCAGCCAAGGAAAGTCTTTTTAAAAGCCCGGCTAGAAATCCTGCCGCGTAAACATCGCCAGCTCCGGTGGTGTCCACTATCCTTCCCTTTTGGGAAGGACTTTCTAGTTCCTCTTGCTGGGAGAGAATATAGGAGCCCCTTTCTCCTAGCTTGCAGGCAATGATCTCTATTCCCAGCTTAAGCAGCTCCCTACATCCCTCTTTATAGTCCTTTTGAGTTAAGATCTCAACTTCCCTCCGCGTAGGAAAGAGAATAAAGGTACGCTCCAGAATAGGAATGAGTTCCTCTATTCCCTTACTGGCATGGGGCTCACCCGGATCAAAGCTTATTTTGGCCCTGGTTTTCCGGGCAATTCTTTTTTGTGCCTTAAAGGGGAGCTCACCCAGGAAAGAACTCATGTGCAAAAACTCTGCTTCATCTATATACTCGGGATCAAGGTCAGAGTAAGAAAGGGCATCGTTTGCATTGGGAAGGATAATGATGCTTCTATCCTTTCTCCTGCCCAATAAGATAACACACAATCCACTTCTTCCCTCTCGCTTGATCTTTTCAGTATTCACGCCCACCCCCATCAGTCCTTTCAATAAGAATTCTCCTTCCTCATCTTTTCCTACTTTACCTAGATAACCACAGGAAAATCCCATTTTTGCCAGGGCATAAACGGTATTGGCTGCTGAGCCTCCCCCCTCTTTTAACCTCAGTCTGGCCTCATTTTTTAGTGAATTTAGAAGATCCTTAAACTCCTGGTAACTGCCAACCCTTTCTCTTCCTGGCTCTAATCCGAAAAGAGTGGGGTCAACCTCGTAAATCAAATCCACATTCAACGCTCCCAGACTTACCACATCCATTTAGCGCCCCCGCTTAAGCAATGGCCTTCCTATGATAGCATCTGGCTATGGAGCGGTCAAGAAATATCTCGGGACTCCGAATTGACATTCTCCAGTGGCTGTAGTAGCATAGCTTAGTCTTGCAAAGGTTCAGCTTTCAGCAGTCAGCAACTTACTGGCCACTGATGGCTGATTACTGAATGCTTACTAAAATTGAGGATGAGCGTATGCAAAAGATTAAATTTGGAACCGATGGGTGGAGAGGAGTAATTGCTGATAATTTCACCTTTGCCAACGTAGCTAGAGCTGCTCAGGCCATTGCTGATTACTACCAGACCCGACCGGACAAAAAAAGGGGATTGGCCGTAGGATACGATGCCCGCTTTTTGTCCAGGGAGTTTGCGGAGGAAGTAGCCCAGGTCTTCGCCGGCAACGGCCTTTCGGTAGTGCTTTCTCAAGAAGATATTCCCACCCAGTGTGTTTCCTTAGCCATAACCCGTAAGAATCTGGCAGGAGGCGTGATAATCACTGCCTCTCATAATCCTCCTAAGTTCAACGGGGTCAAGATCAGAGGGTCTTTTGGAGGATCGGTCCCTCCTGAGACCACCAACACTATTGAATCCTTCCTTGACCAACACAAGCCCAAAAAGATTTCCCTAAGAGAAGCTGAAAAAAGGGGAGTGCTGAAAAAAGAGGATCTGGTGCCTGGTTATTGCAAGAAGGTTGAATCCTTTCTAGACATGGATCTAATAAAAAAGGCACATCTTAAAGTTATCCACGATCCCATGTACGGCACGGGAGATGGTTTTGTGGAAAAAATCCTGACGCCATCAAATTGCGAGGTAACTACCATTCACCACAAATACAATCCTGGGTTTGGGGGAATAAATCCTGAACCTATTGAGGAGAACCTGGAGGATCTGAAAAGGAAGGTGATAAAGGAGGGAGCAGATTTAGGAGTGGCTACTGATGGGGATGCCGATAGACTAGGAATAGTGGATAATGAGGGGAGATACCTTACCCCTCACCAGGTTTTCTCCCTTCTTCTTTTATACCTGGTGAAGGAAAAAAACCTCCGAGGAGGTGTAGTAAAGACGGTCTCCCTGGGTTATCAGCCCGAAAGAATAGCCGGAGAGTTTAATTTATCTTTAGATGAGGTACCGGTGGGTTTTAAATATGTCTGTGATAAGATGCAGGAAAAGGATATTCTTTTTGGGGGTGAGGAAAGTGGAGGGTACGGCTTTCGGGGCTATCTCCTGGAGCGAGATGGCATTCTATCGGGCCTTCTTTTTGTAGAGATGATTACCAGAATTGGCTCACCCCTTTCGGAAATTTTGAACCACATGGAGGATAGATTTGGTGCCTCTTTCTTCAAAAGGATAGATCTTGCCCAAGCAGCCATGAATAAACCGGAAATAATAAAAAAACTTTCTTCCTCACCTCCCTCAACTTTAGCCGGAATACCCATCAGGCAGATTAAAACCATCGACGGGGTCAAGTTCTTCATGAAAGATGATAGCTGGCTTCTCATTCGACCCTCGGGAACCGAACCCAAAGTGAGGGTTTATGCTGAGGCCTCCAGCCAAAGCCAATTAGATAGAATCATCCAAGAAGGAGTAAAGATGGTCGGCGAGGCAATTTAAAATGTATGAAGAGCTCATAATAGCTGGATTCGGAGGGCAGGGAATAATCTTTGCCGGAAAACTCCTTGCCTATGCTGGAT
>JBHIEA010000076.1:0-8135 GCA_046760365.1 bacterium | reverse complement strand
CCTACTTTGTTTGATAAAGATCTAGTAGGGTACCCAAATCTATTATACACTAGGGGGTGAGGAATTAGTTTCGTAGAGCAAAACAAAAATCCATAGAAAGGAGAAGTACCATGAGGAGATTGGTCTGTGTAACGCTGATGGCTCTTTTGATAGTTTCATTTGCGGGGATCGGTATGGCCGCCAAAGGCACCATAAAAATCGGAGCCAAGAACTTTACCGAACAGTATGTGGTAGGCGAGCTCATGAAGATTCTCTTGGAGGAAAACGGCTATAAGGTTGATTACAAATCCGGGATGGGAACCGCAATTGTCAGGAAGGCCCTCGAAGAGGGAGCAATCGATCTTTATATGGAGTATACGGGAACTGGCTGGATGACTCATCTGGGGCACCTGTTTGAGGGAGAGTCGGCTGATGAACTATACCAAAAAGTGAAAGAGGAAGATGCGGGAAAAGGTCTGGTATGGCTGGACGCCATAAAATGCAACAATACCTATGCTCTGGCCGTAAGAAGGGAGTTCTCCGAGCAACACAACCTCAAGACTCTTTCTGACCTTGCCAGCTATGTAAAAGAAAAAAAAGGGAAAGTTCCCATTGCCTCAGGCTTTGAGTTTTACGCCAGACCGGATGGGCTAATAGGGCTGATGAAGCTCTACGAGTTTGCCTTCCATCCTGACTATATAAAGGTGATGGCTGTGGGATTGACCTTTGGCTTTCTTCAGCAAAAAGAAGTGGATGTTACTATGGTTTTTGGAACCGATCCTGTAGTTCAAAAGTATAACTGGGTAGTGCTTCAGGATGACAAGAGTTTCTTCCCCCCCTATGATTTATGTCCGGTGATAAGAAAGGAAACAGCTGAGAACTTTCCAGAGGTGGTAGAGTTGCTGAACAAGCTCATTTCTGTCTTTCCCACAGATCGGGTAGAGGCCAGGGCTGCTATGACGGCACTGAACTACAAGGTTGACATATCCAAGATGGATGCGGCAGATGCAGCTCGGGAATTCTTGGTTGAGCAGGGTTTGATCAAAAAGTAGAAGAGATTTGCGGAGGTGAAAGCCGGATAGGCTTTTGCCTCCGCCTTGATTCTCCTTTTGGCTAAAGGGTGAAAAGCCATGATAAGGTTGGTGAATGTAACCAAGATTTATGAAAGCGTGGATCAAGCGATAAAAAAGAGGGCTGTAGATGATGTTACCTTTGATATTCCCGATAGGCAGATCTGTATTTTGGTGGGCCCGTCCGGCTGCGGAAAAACAACCACCTTAAAGATGATCAATAGACTAATTCCCCTTACCCTGGGGAAGATATACGTCAATGAAGAGGAGATCACTCAACTAGAACCTATTGAACTGCGCCGCAGCATTGGTTACGTCATTCAAGAAATAGGTCTGTTTCCCCATATGACCGTGGGAGAAAATATAGCCTTGGTTCCTTCTTTAAGAAATTGGTCTCAAGAGAAAAAAAGAAAAAGAGTGGATGAGCTTCTGGAACTGGTGGGAATGGACCCTCATGCTACCAGGAATAAATATCCCCGGGAGCTCTCGGGAGGACAAAGGCAGAGAATAGGAGTAGCTAGAGCTCTGGGGGCTGATCCTCCTATTATGCTTATGGATGAGCCATTTGGTGCAATTGATCCCATCACCAGGGAGAGGCTGCAGGATGAGTTTCTGAAAATTCAGAATAGGCTCAAAAAGACCGTAGTCTTTGTTACCCATGACATTAACGAAGCTATCAAGATGGGAAATAGCATAGCCTTAATGAAGGACGGGAAATTAGTTCAACATGATACAGTGGACGGACTTCTAGCTAATCCGAAAAATAGGTTTGTGGAAGATTTTGTGGGGACAGATAGAGCTTTAAAAAGACTTATGCTGGTAAGAGTAGAGCAGGCTATGCAAAAAGATCCCCCCAGAGTGAGCCCGGAAGACTCCGTATCTAAGGTAAGGGAGAGAATGGCCAGGGAGAAGATTGATAATCTTCTGGTGACCGATAAATCCGGGTTATTGAAGGGATACATAAGATTAAAGGCTTTGCAAGGAAAGACCGGGAGGATTGAGCAAGTTGTCCGTCCGGTGAGTGCAACAGTGGAGGAGGGGACGAATCTAAGGGATGCTTTAGTTCAAATGCTAATTTCCGATCTGGGTTATCTTTCGGTGGTGGATGATAGAGGAAAGCTAAAAGGTCTACTTACAACTTCTACTTTGCGAAAGCTAGTAGGTGAGACTTATACTGCCAAGGGAGGACCCCCTCCTGGTTATGAAAGCGAACCACCAGCCCTGAAGGGTTAAGCTTTTAATCAAACAAGGAAGAAACAAAAGTGCAGGCAAGGGAGTTAAGGGGAGGAAAGTACAGAGTGCTTGCTCAAAAAGATGTTGAACGAATCCATGACGCCTCATTGAAGACTTTAGAGAAGACGGGAATAGAGGTAAATAGCAGGACGGCACTCCAGATTTTCAAAGAGAAAGGAGCGAGGGTGAACCCCAGTAAAAGAAGGGTTAAAATCCCCAGATCAATGGTAGAGGATGCCATAGACAAAGCTCCTTCTAGGGTCGTCCTCTGCGGTAGAGAAGAAAAGTATGACCTTATTTTAGAGAATAAGAGGGTCTATATGGGAACAGGGGGAACAGCTCTTAACGTCTTAGATCTCGAGACCGGTGAAAAGAGAGCTTCCACTCTGGAGGATGTGAAGAAAATTGCTCATCTGGTGGATGCTTTGGAAAACATTCACTTTTATGTACTCTCCGTCTATCCCAATGACCTACCCAGAGAAAAGGTGGACGTTAATAGATTTTATGCTGGCCTAAGCAATACTACCAAACACATAATGGGGGGTCCTTACACACTGCCAGGGGCTTTGAATGTTATTAAAATGGCCGAAGAGATCGCTGGTGGTAAGGAGATTTTACGCAAAAGACCCATTATCTCCTTTATAATTCTGATGATCAGCCCTTTAAAAATAGATGATACCTATGGAGAAATGCTTATAGAAACAGCCAAAAGAAAAATACCTCTTGCCATTCCTACCGAGCCTCAATGCGGTACCACCGCACCGGCAACTCTAGCCGGTAATCTGGTACTCTTTGGAGCAGAGACGTTGGCCGGGGTGACTCTTGCTCAGCTGGTTAACCCGGGAACACCTGTCCTTTGCGGTTATGTAGGGACTATAGCCGATATGCGTACGATGGGTTATACTTCAGGAGCTGTGGAGATGGGAATTTTGAATGCTGCTGCTGCTCAACTTGCTCAGTACTGGCAGCTTCCTTTTTATGCTACAGGAGGGACGTCCGATTCCAAGATCCCCGACGTCCAATCAGGATATGAAAGGGTATTAAACCTTTTGCCGGTAGCACTGGCAGGAGCTAACTTTATTCACGATGCAGCCGGTCTGATAGAGTTCGCCCTTACTGCCAGTTACGAGCAGTACGTAATAGACAACGAAATCATTGGCATGGTGGAAAGAGCATTGAGAGGCATAGAGGTTAATGAGGAAACTCTGGCCCTGGAAGTGATAGACAGGGTAGGACCGGGAGGAAATTTCCTGGCCAAACCACACACGGTGGCTCATATGAGATCGGAGTTCTTCTTCCCCAAAGTCAGCGATAGATCCAGGAGAGAGCAGTGGCTGGAAGAAGGAGGAAAAGATGCCCGCCAAAGAGCCAGGGAGATAGCCATAAATATCCTGGCCACTCATAAGCCGTTAGCAATCCCTTCCGATATCGAGGCTGAAATAAGGTCAGATGCTAAGGGAATAATTGACTGATTCGTGTCTGCCTATCCTACGTAGGACGTAGGTATCACCTCTAGTTTCAAAGCTAAACCGGTAATCCTTAGCTACCCTCGCTTCCCAGATATTCTCTCTACTTTTTATCTTTTTAGTTCTCAAGGAGGGATGGGATAAATTAGCTACCAGAAGCTGGAGCGATTTTTCTGCTTTCCTTTTTACCTTCTCTGGCAGCCTTTTGTAGTCCCGTTTAAAAGAATCGGTTCGGATGATGTTCATGAGTGAAGGTCTTTAATAAGATCTTCTACATTGGAAAATTTCTTGACCTTTCCTTCTTTTACATCTTTTTCTGCCTCCCTTTCGCCTTTCTGCCATTCTTCAGTCCACCACCAGGCCTGGTCTGGATCAATCAGACCCACTTTGGAGGCTACTTTTGCCTCTTCTTTGGTAAGACCTTGAGAGTGGAGGATATCCTTTTGAATTTGCTCGATCTTTTCTTTAGCCGTCAAGAGAATCTCTTGCTCTTTTTTGGTAAGAGAAAGAGCAGGAGCTTTGACAGCAAGTTGTCTTGGAACCATGATAATTTTTCCTCCTTGAGTAATTGCTTCCAAGAAATCCCCTGGCTTTAGATGGAGCTTATCAAAAATTTCTTTTGGGATGGTTATCTGGTGCTTTGGGCCAATCTTAACTATTGGCATTTCCTCCTCCTTATTCAATTCTTGATTTTTGTGCATCTCTACTTTCTTACTGTAAGGATAACAATTGTAAGAAAGGATGTCAAGCTTGAAAGGCTATTTCCGGATTTATCTAAACTTATTGGTCGGTGGGTGTTTGGGTTGATGTCTTACAAAGTTTTTCCTCAACGTACTTTTTGCAACCTTCGAATAATGGGTCGAGAACAGTATCAATTGCCAAAGGAAACGCCTTTCTGTTCTCGTTATCCAGGTTGAAATGGGATATCATTTTTGTGAGTAATTTGCGATCCTCTTTATCTTTAGGGTTGCATCTACCAGAGTTGTGGGCGATAACATGTCTAAGTCTTCTAAGCAAATCAACGTCTTTCCAACCATCCATTGATTTATCTATGTAAACTTTCTCTGAAACAATGTTATAAGAATTTAAAACAGCGTATAGGCAGACAGCAAAATTTTCATTTAACCAATGACTAATTTCATTGTTCTTTTTGACATCTTGTGCTGTTAAAGGCTTACTGAAAGGAAAGGTAATAGGAAACCTTTTTTGCCGATAACGGGGAGCGGTATTAAATTGTTGAGACCCAATTAGCTTTTTGGTCATATGGGGAAAGTATGCCTTGCAATTTTCAGAGTTTGTTTTTAGAGTATCCATTTCTCTCAAGATGGTTTTTAAATCGGTCCTCATTTACTATCGTGTGATTTTAGATTAGCTGATTAGGGGGTGAACCCCAGAATAGGACAAAATTCCTGAATTTGTAAATAGTGATGTAGATAGAATGCGGGTTGTGCTTTGGAGGGAAGCAGTCAATGTCTTACTTTTACATAGAAGATGACACCAAAAGGAAAGTCAGCGAAAAAACTTGTAAGGGGATAGAGTTTAGAGCGAAATAGGGAGCAAGGCTTACTTAACCGCCCCGCTCTTTTAACGGATTTGGGATTGCCGAATTCAGCAACCCCGAATTGAGCAGTGGTTTTGCTCGGCGAACGACAGAACTTCAGGACTACATTGCTCTAACTATAGAATCACTGGGAAGGTAGAGTATAGGACCCGGTGTAATCTATGTACGCGATGCCATAGGTGATAAAATTCTTGCCAGTGAAGGAGCCGCTCCCCTTGATTCCTTCGAATCGGCCAGTTCCCTTCATGAATTCAAACGTGCCCTCATATAACATGATTTTTCCTTCTTGAGCTGGCGTAGCCGTGCCCTGATACTTTATCCAGTGTGTAGAACCGTCCTCAAAGGTATTAACTTCATACCCTTTAAACCCTTCCATAAAGTCAAACGTGCCCCAGTCCATCACGATAGCGACCTCACCGTTCTCGTAGGAACCCAGGCCTCTGACCTCATACATACCGACGGTTTGTCCTTGCACCTCGCCAACCTGAACCTCTTCCATCTTGGTCATAAAGAAAACGAGTCTACCTTTCATGGTCTCTGCCGCGCCCTGTGTGACAGGTACTAGGAGCCAGGCGGCAACGACTAAAATGCCTACGAGAGCGGAGATGGTAACAGTCCGTTTACTCTTTTTTATGGTAGCCATGATTGTTTCCTCCTTTTGGTTCTAAAATTTAGGATTTGGCTGGTGATTCTTTGAGGGAGGTTATCCATCAGCCATAAAAACAGTCTATCTTCTCCCTCCACCTTGAATCATCTCCTCTCTATCACCTCCCTTCTGCCTTATTTTTGGTTTTTTGTGTGGAACTTTAAGGATAATATAGATTGTTTGAATTGAGGCGTCAAGCTATATCTGCCCACTGGCCCGTTGTGGGGCAATGAGAAGCAGGTACTTGGATAGATCAGTGGTTTTAATTTTCTTATAGAAATCTCTCTGACCTTTCATAATTGGATGTTATAAAGGTGTATACCTTAAAGTCTTACCTTCCATGTGCGTCTTAAACCAGGCTAAGTTTTCTGAAAAATAAAGATTTGCCCGAGGTAAAAGACCGGAGGAAAAAATAAGGATTTTAGTTTAGAGGAAAGTAGTCAATGTCTTACTTTTACTGCGTGGTTTCTAAAAAACCTTAAATTTTCTTCTCTCTTTTCCAGAAGTTTTTAAATGCGCAAATCAATAAGAACAAGCTAGGAATTGATTCTTTTCTATACCCCGAAACAATTGGATAACAGAGCCTTAAGTTTTTGCCGCAGAACAGAATAAGAATAGTATCTTCTCCCCAGCTCATAGTTATGCTCAACCATCGCTTTTGCCAGGACAGGGGTTTCAAGAACCTTTTTAGTAAGCTCAACTGCTTTGGAATCAACATAATCGTCCAATTCGATAACCTTAAACCCCTTGGGTTTAATATCGGTGGCATATATAGAATAATTGTTAACTACGATAGGCCTTCTAAAGTATATAGCCTCCAGAAAGGCATTGCCAAAACCTTCAAAATTGGAAGGGTAGGTTACAAGATCTGCGTGATGATAGATATCCTTAGGGGTATATATTTTCCTTCCATCGGAGGTTTTCCCTCGATAAGACTTGATGATATCAGAGATAAACAATGTATCCACATTCATAATTGAGGAATACTCACGCACTCTCTTCTCATACTCATAGCCTTCATCCCCTGAAGCATAGGAGATAACCAGCTTTGCCTTTATTCCCAACCGACTCACCAGCTCTATAGAATGTTCGACGCCTTTGCGTTTAACCACTCTCGTCGGCTGAAGGATCAAACGCTCATCAGCTTCAAGACCAAGAGCTTCTCGTATGTCAGAAGAATACTCATCAAAAGCGGGAGGATTCTCAAAATCCATAACGTTTGGAATTATGTTTGCCGAGATACCTGTTCTAAGACTTAACTGGTTATCTTGGGAGGAGTTTATTACTACATGCTGAATAGATGGTAGGTGAGGTGGAAAAGCCATATTAAGATAATCCCAGACAGCATTTGTTAGAAATCGTTTGCGTTCCCAGAAAAAATCGTGGTGATGAGCAATCGTAGGAATCTGTGTCTCAGAGATTACCTCGGTAATAGCAAGTCCCAGAGGAATATTCAGGGGGATGGTAAGAGCGTTTTCTGGCACAAGAAGATCGATTTTAAAACCTCTAATAAATTCATAGATGTGCTTTTTAAGTTTGTTTCTCATCTGGTGGATCTTTTTGGTGATAGATGGCTCTCTCATTCTAACACCGAAACATCCACCAGAGATCTCTTGAACTAGAGGATATTTAAAATGTGCCTCTTCTGCTAGGAGCGATCTTTGAATGGGTTTGTCTTTATCAAGTTCACCAGCCATATAAAAGCAGAGATGACCCTCACTTTCAAACACGCTGGCCCACTTTGCTGCCTCCAGAGAAACTCCATCGGTTCCGGCAAGGCGGGTGGAGATAAATCCGATATTCTTTGTCTTTTTACTTCTTACATTGTTTCCCATTTGGGAATCCTCTAAGATATCACTCTTATGAGAACTTATGGCTAATTTTTGATAGCGACCTATAGAATGCATTACCCGTCTTTGTGGATAACAGGCCATCCTCAAATTCAACAATATTTATTAGAAACTACTTAGATGTCCCCAACAAGATACTCGAGGGGGGAAATGGGGCTTCGCCGATTCCTTCGGAATACCCCCCTCGACGGCTCGAGCAAGTCGAGCAGGCCTCCCCTCTTTTTTCTGATATCTGGTCTGTCGAGGTTTATTTGGATAATCATTCAGAGAAATTATTGAAATTCCGATACCTCAAGAATATCATAGGGAAAGGCTACCGGCCACAAGTTC
>JBHIEA010000075.1:0-8305 GCA_046760365.1 bacterium | reverse complement strand
AGCCAATGCGCCAGCCGGTCATACTGTAGGTTTTGGACAGTCCATTAACAGTGATTGTTTTTTCCTTTATCTTTCCCCCTAGAGAGGCTATACTCCAGTGTTTCCCCTCGTAAATGAGCTTTTCATATATTTCGTCAAAGATAAGATAAAGTTGGTGGGAGTAAATTACCTCCGCTATTTGGTTAAGATCCTCTCGTGAGTAAACTGCTCCGGTAGGATTACAGGGAGAATTCAGGATAAAGAGCTTGGTCTTAGAGGTTATTTCCTTTTTAACCTCATTCTTTCCTATCCTGAATCCATCCTCGGGGTAAGTAGAAACCAGAATGGGAGTTGCCCCGGCAAGCCTCACCTGCTCAGGATAGGACACCCAAAAGGGTTGAGGAATAATTACCTCATCCCCAGGGTTACAGATGGCTAAAATGGCATTATATAGAGCTTGTTTCGCCCCAGCACTGACTATGATCTGGGAGGGCTCGTAATCGAGTTGATTATCGCGTCTGAATTTATCGCCTATCGCCTGGATCAACTCCGGTATCCCCGCCGTGGGAGTATATTTGGTGAATCCATCCTTTATCGCCTTGAAGGCAGCCTCCTTTATGGTCCAGGGTGTGTCAAAATCTGGCTCTCCCACCGAGAGATCAATAATACTTCTACCCTCCCTCTTCATTTGTTTACTCTTCGCACTTATGGCTAGAGTAGCCGAATCACTAACCTCATCCAGCCTGTTGGACATATTGATTATTCTCATGGGGCAGAAATTTCTATCTCTTGGCGATCTGGGGTCTTGCTCTGGCTCCCCTCAGCCCTGGTTTTTTCCTCTCCTTCACTCTGGGATCACGGGTTAAAAGACCGGCCTTCTTCAGAGGCTTTCTAAGTTCTGGGTTGATCTTCAAGATGGCCCGAGAGAGGCCCAGTCTTATGGCTTCAGCCTGACCGGTTAGGCCCCCTCCTTTAACTTGAGCTTCCACATCAAACCTATCCAAAAAATCTACCTTCTCCAGAGGCTCCCTTATAATTTTACTGTAAATCTGACGAGGAAAATAGTTTTCTAAATTCCTCTTATTCACAGTAAGATTTCCCTGGCCCGACTTTATCCTGACCTTAGCGGTTGCTTTTTTTCTTCTTCCCACAGCATAAAAACCTTCCTCCATTAGCCTCTCCTAAATTTTTGTCTTAAATGGTATCACAATTTTTAACTCGGTCAAGAATATCTCGGGACTCTTCCCCTTCGTCGCTGTATATCAGCTTTGAATTACTCTGCTCGTCTTCTCGTTGCCTGCGGCACCTTGCGGTCCGGGAAAGACGTGAAACTCGTCGCTGCCTTACGGCACCTTGCGGTCCGCTCCTCAGACAACACGTCTTTCTTCTTCCTCAACTATTCTTGAGGGGGAACACATGGGCTTCGCCGATTCCTTCGGAATGCCCCCTCAACGCTCGCTGCCTTTCGGCACCTTACGGTCTGCTCGCTCCTCCCCCTGAAAAACCTGCAAAGCTGACTCGTTAAGGTGGCTGATCTAAGGCTTCTGCGGGGAAAGTCCCTCGATACACGTATAAAATCTCCTAAATCCTAATATTTTCCTGGTACAACGAAGACCTGCTACCTTTTTTAATTGCCAGTTGCCTAATACCTTTACCTCCTTTTTTCCTCAGCCTCATATAATTGATGATGGAGATTTATCATGCTTGCTCAAAGATTTTCACCTTTTTAAAGATAAATTGGTAAGACTTTGAGAAATTAGATCTTGGAGGTGATTTTATCGCTGGTCTTTAAGCCGGTTCCCGTTAAAGGAATCACCGTCAACTCCTCAGGATCTATTAAATTTTGCTGGGTGAGTTTTTTCAAGGCAGCAACCACTGTGGCAGAGGTAGGCTCGACGAAGAAACCTCTCCGACCCGCTTCTTTGAGGGAACTGATGATTTCCTCCTCGGAGACGGTTAAGAATGTTCCACCGGTCACCCTAACTGCCTCAATTAGCTGCTTCCAGCGAAGGGGTTTACGGATATGAATTCCTTCAGCTAAACTTTCGGGTTCAGTAATCTCAGGCAGAAAATCTAAATGTTGGTGGAATGCCTGATAAAGGGGACCGCAGCTTTCCGATTGAACGGCAAAGATCTTAGGAACCCTCTTGATCATGCCAGCAGCCTGGAGGTCTTGAAAACCTAGGTAAGCACCTAATAGCAAAGTACCATGGCCTGCCGGTAAAATAAGATTAGCAGGAGCTTTCCATCCAAGCTGTTCCCAGACCTCGAAGGCAAAGGTCTTGGTTCCCTGTAAAAAAAAGGGATTCCAATAGTGGCTGGCGTAATAAGTTTTTTGGGCGATCTTAAGAGCTGCTTGGGCAGCTACCTCTCTTGAGCCTGGAATTCTGACCAACTTGGCTCCGTACATCCTCATCTGAGTGAGTTTGGCCGCAGAAGTACTCTCCGGAACATACATATTACAACCGATGTGGGCAGCGGCACAATAGGCAGAAATTGCCGCCCCGGCATTTCCGGAGGAATCTCCCACTACTTCCTTGATTCCTAGCTGGTTTATCTTGCTAACTAAAACCGTGGCTCCACGGTCCTTGAAAGAACCGGTGAGAAAAAGAAATTCTAATTTGACCCCAATCCTAAAACCCTGGAAGCGCATCAAAACCAGAGGAGTAAAACCTTCATCAAAACTGATAATTCCCCCATCATGCCTTAGAGGAAGGGCTTCTTGGTATCTCCAGAGGGTCGGCTTTCTTTTATTTATTCTGTCTCTGGGAAATCTAACTGCCATTCGAATGTCCAGCACCGAGCCACACCTACACTGCCATCTTGGCTCGTTTAAGCCATATTTTTTACCACATTGCTGGCAGTATAACTGAGCTCTACCCCCGCTTTTCTTCTTCATACCTCCAGCCATCACTTATAATCTCCCGTTTTCTTTAGCTGCCCGGCGGAGGTGTTTTCCATAAGGCAGCCGCGTGATCTCGGGTCTATGAGCTCTAACGCATAAGTTCTCTTCAGGCCTTCATGTATCATGAAGGCCCCTAGCGGACAAATCTACCGAGCCACAGTATACAGATAAGAGTAGAACTTAGCGGCAACGTTGGAAACACACCGAGCGCAGGGTAGCCTCTCTCACCGCCGCCTTGGCCAATACCTTAGTGGGATCAACCACCGGGATAGGTAAGTCCTCCTTCCTTAATACAAGAGAGACTTCGGTGCACCCAGCCACTATAATTTCGGCTCCTATTCTTAGCAGTTCCTGTGCCGCTTTGATGATCTTTGCTTTTGGCTTTTCTAGCTCTCCTGTTTTAATCCCCTCTTCTCCATAAATTGCTCTCATGACTATTTTTTGCCCGGTCTCCTTGGGGGTGAGGACTTCCCATCCCTTTCCTTTGAACACCTGATGATAGATCTGGCTCTTTATGGTTCCCGTAGTAGCGATCAATCCCACCTTCTGAAGATGAGGAAATTCGGTGCTTATTGCCCTGGCAGTTTCTTCGACCATATCGATTATGGGAACACTCACACTTTCTTGCAGTTCACTAAGCCAAAAATGAGCAGTGTGGCAGGGGATGACTATAAAATCGGCCCCTGCTCTTTCCAGGTTTTTTGCCGTTTCTATCATCATTGGCAAAGGACTCCTTCCTTGGCCGAGTATGGCTTGAGTCCGGTCAGGAATCCTGGGATTGTTGTCGACAAGAATCCTAAAGTGCTCTTGATCTCGTTGAGCAGGGGTAGCTTCAATTATCTTACCAAACAGATCAAGCGTAGCATGGGGGCCCATTCCTCCCAGGATCCCGATAGTTTTTGTTTTTGTCCGCATAGCTCCTCTTCTTATTTAAAAATAGGTACGAGTTCTGGTCAATCCAGACTGCCCAACCTTACCATTACTGCCAGTGACAATCATGCCCGAAAATTCACCCACGCCGTCCCCTTTCTTATGGGAGCGTCTTAGAGACATTTCTTCTAAACCAGAATCTTGTTGAGGAACTCTCTGGTCCTCTCACTTTTGGGATTCTTGAAGAAGCTCTCGTCTGTACCTCGTTCGATTATCCTCCCCTCGTCCATAAATATGATCTCATCAGCCACCTCCCGAGCAAACCCCATTTCGTGGGTAACCACTATCATGGTCATTCCCTCTTTAGCCAAGTCGATCATGACATCCAACACTTCCTTGATCATCTCCGGATCCAAGGCCGAGGTAGGTTCGTCAAACAGCATGACTTTGGGCTGCATGGCTAAAGCTCTGGCGATGGCCACCCTTTGTTTTTGCCCACCTGACAACTCTCCCGGATATTTATGAGCCTGTTCTGGGATCCCCACTCTTTCCAGAAGCTTGATAGCCGTAGCCTTGGCATCTTCCGCCGATTTTTTTCTGACCTTTCGGGGGGCCAGGGTTACGTTGTCGATCACGGTCATATGGGGATAAAGCTCAAAATGCTGGAACACCATGCCGATATCGGCACGAAGTTCAACGATATTAGTAGAGTGGTCCTGCACCGATTTACCGTCTACAATTATTTCACCTTCCTGAAAATACTCCAGGCCATTGATGCATCTCAGGAGCGTGCTTTTTCCCGAACCGCTGGGACCGCAAATGACCACCGTCTGATTCCTTTTTATCTCTTCCGTGATGTTACGAAGGACCCGAAACTCACCGTACCATTTACTGAGATTCCTGATCTCAATCAATGTAGCCGTCTCCTTTCCAGCCGACGACTGATAGATGACCCTATGAAGCAAAGAACGAAGTAAACTAAGGCGGCGAAGACATATAGTTCAACAGTTCTAAGTTCGCGGGCATCGACCAGAGAAGTACGCCGAAGAAATTCCTTGACTCCAATAACGTAAGCTAAGGATGTGTCCTGAAAAATGACAATGGATTGAGTAACCAGAGCCGGGACCATATTTCGAAGGGCTTGAGGAACCACGATATGACGCATGGTTTGAAAATAGGTGAGACCAGTAGAGTAGCCGGCGCTTACCTGTCCCTTAGGCACAGCCTGGATTCCCGCTCTTACAATTTCTGCAAAATAGGTCGATTCAAAAACAATAAAGGAAATGACCGCGCTTTGAAAAGCGGTCAAAGGCGCCTTGAACATGATGGGTAGAGCAAAATAGAACCAAAAAATTACTATGAGGAGGGGAATGCTTCTCAGGCCATTGACAAAAACCGTGGCGGGATAATAGATCCATCTCCGGGAGGAAAGACGGCATAGTCCCAGTACTATGCCCAAGGCCAGACCTCCGGCCAGGGCAAAAATAGCCAGTTGAAAGGTAACTCTCAAACCTCCCATGAGAAAGCCAAAATTTCGGGAAATTACACCCCAATCCATATTATTCCCTCCTGATCATACCGGGGATGGAAGTTCTTGATTCTACTAATCGCATACTCATGCTGATGGTGAGGGAAATAAAAAGATAAACCAAGGTTGCTGCGGTAGTGGCCTCAAAGCCGTGAAAAGTGTAGGCGTCTATTTGCACACTGGCAAAAGTGGTTTCAGCAACGGCTATGGTCATGGCCAGAGCCGAGTTCTTAAAGATGGTTAGGAACTCGGCGGTGAGGGGAGGGATCATAATTCTCAGAGCATAGGGAACAATTACATAACGGTACATCTGGAATCTGGATAATCCCGTCGCCAGAGCCGCGTGATACTGATCCTTAGGTATAGATTGGAGGCCCGACCTGATCTGCTCAGCCACTCGAGATGAGGTGTAGATAGAAAGAGCAACCACGGCAGTTCCATACTCGGGGTTTCCCAGGTTCGTATATATCCACTGCATTACTTCCCGAGGAAGCAGCATAGGAGCAGCAAAATACCAGAAGAAAAGTTGGACTAAGAAGGGAATATCTCGGAAGAATTCCACATATGCGGTTGCTGGTATTCTAATGAAACGCCAGGGCAAAGTCCTTAGGCTGCCCACTATTATGCCCAATGTTAGGGCCAAAACCCAGGATATCAGGGAAAGATGAACCGTCGTTAAGATTCCCTGCAACAACCAACCGCCGTAAGGATGACGCCAGAGAACACTCCAATCAAATTGATAATCAATCATCTTGGCTACCCCTAAATAAAAACAAGGGAAGAGAGATTAATCCCTTCCCTTGTTAACTACCGCTTCTGGGCTCAGTGCGGCCAGCATTGAAGCTCGAGAAGGGTCTTGTAATCGTCAGACATAGGAAAAGGAACCTCTCCTTCAGGCCCAAACCATCTCTCATAGATTTCGTAGAATCTTCCCGATTTGATTAGATCAATCAGCACCGTATTGACAAAATCTCGGAAGTCAGAATCATTCTCCCTCATCATGTATCCGTAAGGCTCGTAACTGAGAAGCCGACCGACGATCTCCCAATCTTCAGGATTGGGAGCTTTGGCCTTCAGACCAGCCAGGAGGACATCATCAGTACTGATGGCATCAATCTTTCCCTGTTGTAGAGCCAGAAACGCGGTAGGATACTTATCGTATCCCTTTATGTTGACCCCCAACCCTCCTTCTTCATTGACTTTCCGAAGGACCTTGATATTGGAAGTACCTACCACACTTCCCAGTGCCTTACCTTTTAGATCTTCGATTTCCTTAATGCCGCTTCCCTTCCGCACCAGAAGTTTGGTTCCGGTAAGGAAAAAGGTTATACTGTAGTCAATGACTTCTTCCCGGCGTAGGTTATGAGTAGAACAGCCGGCTTGCAGGTCCGTAGCCTGAGCAACTAACAGGGGGATACGCGTTTTACCGGTGGTCGGTTTGAACTCCAGCTCGATCTCCATTCCCAATTTCTCCTCTAGCTTCTTATGGATCTCCTTGGCAATATCTAAGGAGAAGCCGACCCAGTTACCTTTCTTGTCGTAAAAGCCGAAAGGTGCTGCGCCCTCCCTGGCACCGACCACGAACTTTCTGGCACTCTTGATCTTATCCAAGGTCCCGCCAGCAAAGGCACTCCCAGCAATTAATGATACCAACAATGTCGTGCAGAAAAAGCACACCAAAACTTTCTTCATGATGAATTTCCTCCTTTCCTTGAGTTTGAGAGCTCCTCTAACGAGCTCAGCCTTCCCTGTTATACTTACCTGGTATAACAAGGATTCGACCGGGGACCCCCTATTCTTTACCAATGCCAATCATCACCTCCTTTTGCTTTAACTTTCTTAAGGTTTCTTGGGGGAGGCTTTTTCCGGGACAGCTTCAGGGGCTAGGTATTTGAAAAACTTTGAGTCCAGAGGGACTACGATGAGCGTTTTTTTGGAAAGGGTTTCTTGGTAAGTTTCCAGGGTCTTTAAAAAGTTGAAAAAGTCAGGGTCTTGCTCATAAGCCTGGGCATAAATTCTGGTGGCTTCAGCATCAGCCTTTCCCTTTATCTCCTGAGCCTTCCGATAGGCCTCCGACCTTATCTGAGCTAGTTCTTTTTCCATCTCTCCCAATATTTTGGCTTTTTCCCCCTCTCCTTCAGAGATGTACCTGTTTGAAATTCGGTTTCTTTCAGCCTTCATTCTGGCAAAAACCGCCTCGGTATTGGCTTTGGGAAGATCTGCTCTTTTAATTCTCACATCCACTACCTTTATTCCATATTGCCGGGCCATCTGATCAGCCTTTTCAGTAACCACCTTCATGATCTTCTCTCTTCCCACCTCGATTCTTTCTATCTCTCTTTTTATCTCTTCTTCCTCAGGAGTTATTTCTGCCGCCAATATTTTTCTATTAGAGGTTCTCACAGTATCTATCAAAATGTATTTACCCACCTCTTCTCTTACCACCGAATAGATGATGTCGTCCAATCTTGAGTGTGCTCCTGGCTCGTTTCTCACCGTCTTCATAAATAGAAGTGGGTCAACTATTCTCCAGCGGGCATAATTATCGAGAAATATATATTTTTTGTCTTTGGTAACACATCTTTTTGGTGCTGCGTCGTATTCGAGCAGTCGGTCTTCAAACTTGTTGGCCACCTGAATGAAGGGAACCTTCATGTAGAGACCCGGCTTTTTCAGCACTTTGATGGGTTTTCCCAGTTGGGTGACCACTACCTGGTTGGTTTCATTAACGGTAAAGAGAGCCGAATTTAAAGTTAAAAGCCCCACCATTACCACCATAATTTCAGCTACGGCCGGTCCGCTTGGTCTGGCGGTCATTTTTTTCTCTTTCTCTTATTTTCCACCCTCGAGTGATCCTTCCAGTTCTTTTCCTCTCAGGTTTAGGAACTTTAGAAGGCCCTCACGGGGCTCGGCCATGATCACCTTCTCAATGTCGGGAAGAATCTCTCTCATGGTCTCCAGGTATAACCTATCTTTGGTTATGGTTTTAGCTTTCCGGTAGGCCTTTAGTCTTTCCAGAAATC
>JBHIEA010000074.1:0-8309 GCA_046760365.1 bacterium | reverse complement strand
CAATTTGAAAAGGAAGCCTGAAAAAGAATGAAGGGATGAAAATACTACTATAGGAGGTATAGAGATGGAAGTCTACCGTTGTAGAATATGTGGAGAGGTGTATATTGGTAACAGGAAGCCGGGAAGTTGTCCTTTCTGTGGTGCTCACCAAAATTATTTGGTTATGGCTAATGAATGGAGTATGATAAAGGTGGCCAGTCTTTCGGATGTCACCAAGAAAAATCTTCAAAAAGCCTTAGAGCTAGAGATAGATAACACCAATTTCTACAATGCCGTGTCTCAAAAAACCGAGAATATCTATGTGGAAGGCATGTTTAAAGGTTTATCTAAAGTGGAAAGAGAACATGCCTCAACTATATGTAAGCATCTTAGGATTACTAAACCTGAATCAGATGTCGGTTTTGATAAAGTGGTAGAATCAGATGAGGAAAACATAAGTGAAGCAAACAGAAGGGAAAAAAGAGCAGTAAGGTTCTACCTAGAGGCGAGCAATGAAGTTTCCGAGTCAGAAATTAAGAAATTCTTCAAAGCTCTTATGGAAGTAGAATCAGATCATATTAGACTGACTGAACAGGGATTATAGGGTAAGAGAGTAGAAGCTATAAACAAAGAATAAAAAGTTCAATTTCTGGACAAGGAGGTGGGAGAGTATGCCAAGTCATGAAGATAGAACCAAGTTAAAACCTGAAACGCTGGATCGGGAACGCGCATCTCAATCTCTAAGAGAAGAGCTGGAGGCAATTGATTGGTATCAGGAGAGAATCGAGGCTACTCAAAATAACGAACTGCGAAGAATATTAGAGCACAATCGTGATGAAGAAAAAGAACATGCAGCTATGCTCATCGAGTGGCTAAGAAAAAACGATTCTGTCTTTGACTCACAATTTGAAGAACATGACTAGAACAGTTTACACGTAGAAGGTAATTAGCTGCTTAACGGAGCCTCCCAAACTGAGCCTTCAAGCGTATAGCTGACCAAAGTCTTAATGTACCAACACTGCTATAATTCGACCTAGTGAGAATCCAATCCCGCAGGAAATCGCCCCAAATACAAGGGTTTCGATGCCACTCCGAAGCCAATGGACCTTGGTAATCTTGGTTTTCCAGACCCCGAGAGCAAAGAGGAAAGCTACCACCCCTTTGAGGTATGCCAGTCTTCCCCATGCCAATTCTTTAGCCGAAACTCCAGCGGACTTTTGAGTTGATTTCTCTTCATAAAACCTCCTCCCCGCAATCTCCAAGACTAGCGGTTTATGAATATCTTGAATGATGTCAGGACATCGGTTTTATCTCTCTATGGGCTACTTTTTACCCTACCTTATTAGCCGTCATATCTTTGGTTATATTCTTGTGGACTCTAGTAAATTACCGGCTGCTAACTAACTGCTGGCCAGCCTCGAATGCTTCTTTAAGAGCGGTGGGGTGTTTCTTGATAGATCCTTTAGCATCTATTTTTCGAAAGGTTAGCTCGCCAGCATACTCAACATTCAAAGCATCAAAAAAGTATCTCGCTGTAAGGATTGCTCCCTCGAATACCTTCGCTCCTCGAGAACCGGCCACGGAGAGAAACCATCCTTTTCTCTTGACCTTTTCTTTCTTAGCCATTAAGGGTTTTTTTAAAACGTACTTTCGGGCCCAGAGCGCCTGACACCGGTCTATCATCCGCTTTGCCTGGGCAGTAACTCCATAAAAGAAAATGGGCGAGGCCAGGATGATATAATCTGCCTCCACAAGTTTAGGATAAATTTCCTGCATCTGGTCCTGCACCACGCAATTTCCAGTTGCCTCACAACTGCGGCATTCTCGGCAGCCGGAGATATCCCAATCGGAGAGGAAAATCCTCTCAATTTCGGCTCCCTGGCTTTGAGCACCCCTTAACATCTCTTCCAACAAAAGATCAGTGTTGCCTCCGCGCCGGGGACTGCCAAACAAACCGAGCACTTTCATATTTAGATGAGTGGAATAGCCCCAAACCACCCCCTTCATCTCCGACAATTACTGCGCTGATGTCATTATATTAAACAATATCTTAAATCAAGCAAGTTCTTTGTAGTCTGAGATAAAAAGGAAAATTCTCTTAAAAAGACTCTCCCTCTACCAATCCTAACTCTTTCGCGGACAGCATATCTCATCCAAAGATGAGAAAATAGCCCTTGCAGTCCTCTTTTTGACATCCTCAGACTTTTGACTAAGATGAGGACGGTCTGATGATGAAGAAACTGGCTAAAAAATCTTTTTCTCAGTGGGTGGATTCCCTTTCTCGGCAATATACCGTAATTGGACCGGTAAGAGCGGGAAGACAGATGGTATTTCAGCCTCTCAAGTCTCCTCAACCACTCCAGATGAATTATATCAGCACTATGGCGGCTCCCCGGAAGTTCATCTATCCTTCCCGACAACTTCTTTTTCGATTTGTCCGGCAGGGCAATGATCAGCTTATTACCGAGGAGATCCTTCCTCAGGGAGAGCAGATCCTTCTGGGAGTGCATCCTTGTGATGCCCATGCCATTATGGTGCTCGATAGAGTCTTTATGGGGGAGTTTACCGACCCCTATTATGCAAAACAGAGGCAAAACACTCTCCTGGTGATTCTTAACTGCCAGGAGGTGGATAGGAACTGTTTCTGCGACTCTATGGGGACCGGTCCCTTTCTCCATGCCTGGATGGGACAGGACCCAGCAAAGGGTTGTGATATTGAACTCACCGATCTGGGAGACCGGTATCTGGTAAAATTTTTTAATGAAAAAGCTAAGAAACTCTTCACCTTTCCGTTGGAGGTGGCTACTGATGAGGATATTCAACTCAGGAAGAGAAAGGAAGTCATAGTAAAGAGAAAATTTGTCAAGACACTGAACCTCGAACACCTAGCTTCCTTACTTTTACAGAATCTGGATCATCCGGTGTGGTCCAGGGTAGGGGAGGGAATGTGCCTCTCTTGCACTAATTGTACTATGGTCTGTCCTACTTGTTACTGTTATGATACCGTGGATCAGGTCGAGCTTGATTTGAGCAGAACCGAAAGGTACAGACAGTGGGACTCCTGCCAGGAGCTTCATTTTGCCGAAGTCCATGGTGGCAACTTCCGCTTCACCAGAGGGGCGAGATTAAGGCAATTTGTGCTTCATAAACTGAGCTATTGGGTAAAGCAGTACGGATGTTTTGGATGTGTAGGTTGTGGACGCTGTATTAGCTGGTGTCCCACCGATATCGATTTGACGGAGATAGCCAGAGAAATCCGGATGGGCGCAGTCCAATGAACAATACTTTGAGACCTTTTATGGCCAGAATTACCTTCATAAGAAAGGAAACTCATGATACCAGCACTTACCGACTCCAGTTCAAAGGAAGTTCGGCCTTTTCCTTTCTCCCCGGGCAATTCAATATGGTAGGGATCCCTGGACTGGGGGAGGCTCCTATCTCTTTTAGTTCGAATCCCGGAGAAAAAGATGAATTCGAACACACCATAAGAGCGGTAGGAAGAGTCACTCAGACTATCGCTCACCGTAAGGAGGGGGACCGGTTGCAGATCCGAGGTCCCTACGGCAGGGGCTGGCCTATAGGAGAGGCCCGGGGAAAAAATATCCTGGTGGTGGCCGGAGGTATTGGAATGGCTCCCCTGCGAGGTTTTCTACTGCATATCTGGAAAAATCGCCATGATTTCGGCAAAGTGGTCATTCTC
This sequence comes from bacterium, assembly GCA_046760365.1. GTDB lineage: Bacteria > Aerophobota > Aerophobia > Aerophobales > AE-B3A > AE-B3B. Next base: position 4,630 of record JBHIEA010000074.1, on the reverse strand, counting down.
TATGGAGCCCGCACCCCTGAAGATCTTCTTTTTAGGGAGGAGTTACCCCGATGGCAAAAAAAACCAAACACTCAGCTCCTGTTAACGGTAGACCAAATCCCCCCTCGAACTCAGTGGGAAGAAAATCAGGGAGTGGTAACGACTTTATTTGACAGAGTGAAGCTTTCTCCCGACAATACCCTGGCTTTGATTTGTGGGCCCGAGATAATGATGAGATTTGTGGCGGTGGGCTTTCTCCAGCGTGGATACCCATCCTCACGCCTGTATCTGTCCCTTGAAAGACGGATGAGATGTGGAATAGGTCAGTGTGGGCATTGCCAAATCGGACCCAAATACGTCTGCCGGGATGGGCCAGTTTTCTCCTATAGAGAAATTCGGGGTCTTCCGGATACTCTAATGTAAGGAACAACCATGAAGAAGATTCGCTTGGGTATCTTTAAGTATAGCTGCTGTGCTGGGTGCCAGTTTCAATTCTTCTTTTTTCAAGAACAAGTTCTGGAAACCCTGGGAGCGGTGGATATTATCTACTGTAAAATGGGAACCAGTGGGGGAGCAAAAGAAGGCCCCTTTGAGGTAGCCTTGGTTGAGGGAGCCATTACCGAATCCTGGCAAGTCGATGAATTGAAAAGAATAAGGGAGATCAGCCGTTTTTTGATTCCCATAGGGTCCTGTGCGGTTAACGGAGGCATCCCGGCGATTAAAGACATCTACCCTGAAATAGAAGTCGAAAAACGAGTCTATGAAGATCTCTCAGTTATTCACTCTGTGAAAGCTCATCCGGTAGATGAGTATGTGAGAGTAGATGGGTATGTAAGAGGCTGTCCCATGGGAGAGAGGGATCTTCTGGAGCTCTTAACTTCTCTTCTTTTAAATGCCCAGCCCTCTTTTCCGGAGTACTGTGTCTGTGTAGAGTGTAAGCTGAAGGGAACTATCTGTCTTCTGGTAGCCGAAGGAAAACCCTGTATGGGGCCGGTAACCAACGCTGGCTGTGGAGCACTGTGTCCTTCTCACGGGAGAGCCTGTTATGGCTGCTGGGGGCCGATGTCCGATGCCAATGCTCCGGCTCTGGCTAAAAAATTTGAACAACTGGGCCTGGCTCCCGATGATATCGTGAGGAAGTTTACCCAATTTGCTAGTCCCAAGATCGAATTTCGCAAAGGAGCAGAAATGTATGAGTGAAAAAGTTGTCGAGGTAGATTATTTGGCCAGGGTGGAAGGGGAGACGGCTATTAACATTAATATCAAAGGAAAAGAACCCCAGGAGCTGAAACTCAACATTTTTGAGCCTCCGCGATTTTTTGAAGGTTTCCTGGTGGGACGAAAATATTACGAGGTTCCCGATATCGTAGCCAGAATCTGCGGGATATGTCCGGTCTCTCATATGACTACTGCCCTTAGGGCTATAGAGAAGGCTATAGGAATCAGTCCCAGTGAGCAAACCAGGATTCTGCGCCGACTAATGGCTCTTTCCCAGATTGTATCCAGTCATCTCATTCACCTTTATATGTTAGCTATGCCTGATTATTATGGCTATCCAGGTGCTCAGGAAATGCTGCCCGAGTTTGCCGATGAGCTATCCCGTCTTATGCGGATGAAAAAGGTAATGAATGAGCTCACGGCAGTGGTTGGGGGTAGAGCTCTTCATCCAGTGAGTGCGGTCGTAAATGGGTTTACGGATTTACCCTCTCCCCAAGCGCTAAACAAACTGCACCAGGATCTGGAAAAAATAGAGGCTGATGCGGTCAAAACAGTAAGAATGGTCTCGGAGTTTCCTTTTCCCAATTTTTTCCGAAAAACCGAGTATGTGGCTCTAAAACAGGCTAACTGCTATGCAATTATGGAAGGGAATATTGTTTCCAGTGAGGGTCTGGACATTTCCGAGGAAGATTATGAGAAGCATTTTGAGGAGGAAGAGGCTTCCTACAGTATGGCCAAGAGAGCCAAAGTTAAGGACAGAGGTCCTTTAATGGTAGGAGCTCTGGCTCGGTTACACCTTAAATTTGATCAACTTCCGCCCTCGGTAAGGAGATTGGCTCAGGAAGTAGGATTCCGAATCCCCGATTACAATTCTTTCCATAATAATATAGCGCAGTCCCTGGAGGTTGTGTACGGGATCCAGGAATGCCGGCGGATTCTAGAGAATCTAAAATTGTCCCCCAACGAGAATAGTTACCAGGTAAGAGCTGGAGAGGGAGGGGCCTTCAGCGAGGCCCCCCGGGGGCTGCTTTACCATCGGTATGCTATAAATGCCAGAGGGGTTATAGAAAAGGCTAATATAGTTACCCCGACAGTGCATAATTTTGCCAATATTGAAGAGGATATGCGCCATTTGGTGAGACAAAACAGTGATTTACCGGAAAGAAAGATCGCTCTTCTCTGTGAGATGCTGGTTAGAGCCTATGATCCTTGCTTTTCCTGCTCGGTGCATTAACTCTTCTTAAGGCAATGAATATAGCTTGAGGGAGGATAAGATGGAATGTTCAGAAACCGGGTATATATCAAAGTTTTGTGAATTATGCGGAGATCTGATTGCCGCCGAGGATCTCCCGGAGACCCTGCAGGTTTTGACTAAGGCATGTACCAGATCCCTGAAAGTAAAGGCTTGTTCCATTCGGCTTCTGGATGAAAAGGGGAAAAGGCTGGAAATGAAGGCAGTCCATGGATTGAGCCAGGAGTACCTCAAAAAGGGGCCGGTAGAGATAGAAAAAAATCCTCTCGACCGGAAAGTTTTGAGAGGGGAAGTCGTGAGCATCCTTGATGTGGCCAAGGAACCACTTTTCCAGTACCCTAAAGAAGCCAAAAGAGAGGGAATATGCTCCCTTCTTTCGGTTCCCCTTAAAATGAGGGAAAAACCCGTAGGGGTCCTCCGAATCTACACCTCCCGGCCTCACCAGTTTAACAAAAACGAAGTGGCCATTGCCAATACTCTGGCCGTTCAGGGAGCAATTGCCATCGAAAAAGCTAAAATCCAGCAGAGAATGCAAACCCTTATGGAAATAGCCAAGACCATCAACTCTACCCTTGACCTTTCTGAGGTTCTGGATCTTATTGTGAAAAGTGCTGCCAGGACAATGGGATACAAAGCCGCTTCTTTAAGACTTTTAGATAGGGAAGGAGAAACTCTCAAAATTAGAGCAACCTATGGCTTAAGTAAAAGATACCTGGAAAAGGGGCCGGTTCGGGTTAGTGAGAGTCCCTTGGATCAGGAATGCTTAGCGGGAAAGCCGGTCAATATTGCCGATGTGGAAGCTGAGCCTCAAGTTCGCTATCGAGAAGAGATAAAACGAGAAGGGATATCCTCAGTTCTTTATGTTCCTCTATTGGTAAAAGACAAGGCGATCGGATTGCTGCGAGTTTACTCATCTCTTCCACACCAGTTTACTCCTGACGAGGTGGATTTTCTCTCGGCTTTGGCCAATCAGGTAGCCACTGCTATTGAAAATGCCAGGTTATTTGAGCATATGAAGAGAGATTATGAGGACCTTACTCAGAACGTATGGAAATGGTATGACTGGGGCTCTCGCCCTCCTAAGTTATGAACCCTATAGAATAGATCCGAATCTTTCCCTCCGTTCAGCTCCTGCGGATGGGAAAGAGGAGGTAAACCTACTGTGGGTAGATGGCGACATGGTCGCAAAAGTTCGGAAAGCCCTTGATTAATCCTACTAAGAGGACACAGATGGTCTCTTTTTCTAAAATCACGAAATCACCACCGAGGCATGAAGATCCTCTATATCGTGGCGAAGATCTTGAAAAAAAACCTCGGTCATTAGATGAAGACAGATTACTTAAAGGAACAAGGCTGAAGTTCGTTATTATCATTACCGCCATAGTGATGGGAATAGAAGTGGTGGGAGGTTTTCTGACTAACAGTCTGGCTCTCCTCAGCGATGCCGGACATATGCTTACCCATCTATTTGCCCTGGGGATGAGTTTTTTTGCCATTGTTCTGGCAGCCAAGCCGATTACCAAACAAAAAACCTACGGTTTTTATCGGGCAGAGGTACTGGTGGCCTTTGTCAATGGCATAGCTCTCTTATTTATCGCCGCCTTTATCTTTTATAAGGCCATCTTGAGGGTTGTCTCCCCTCAGTCGGTAGCAGAGCTAGAGATGCTCTTGGTAGCTATTCTGGGCTTGGCGGCTAATGGAGCAGGGATCTTCCTTCTCTCAGGAGTGGGTAAGGGAGACATCAATCTTAAGAGTGCTTTCCTTCATCTTATAGGAGATACAGCCTCTTCTGGGGCCGTAGTTCTGGGAGGTTTGATAATCTATTACACTGGCAATTTTGTGGTTGACCCCCTCATCAGCATCCTCATCTGTGGCTTGATCGTGATGTGGGCGGGAAGGCTCCTGGCAGAATCCAGCAATATCCTCCTGGAGGCAACACCCAAGGATGTAGATATTGAGGAAATGGCAGATTTCATTAAAAGGAGAGTTTCTGAGGTGAAGGTAGTGCACGATGTTCACGTCTGGGTAATTACTTCTCATATGTACGCTATGACAGCCCATGTCATTGTTGATGATATTCCCGTCAGCAAGAGCCGTCAGATTTTGGAAAGAATAAATAAGTTGGTGGCCGAAAAGTTCAATATCAGCCACACCAATATCCAATTTGAGGTTCGGTGATTA
>JBHIEA010000073.1:0-8355 GCA_046760365.1 bacterium | reverse complement strand
TTTCCCTGGAGACCAAAAGGGAAATAGTGGAAAAGAATATGGAAGGAGGCCTTTTGCCCTATACTAAAAGATACTTAGGGACTTTAAAAAATCACTTTTCCACCATTGGTCCGGTTGGTATGAATGAGGCCTGTTTGAACCTGTTTGGCAAAGACATAGCTTCTGAGGAAGGCAAAAGTTTTGCAATAGAAACCTTAGAGTTTATGAAGGCAAAACTTTCTGACTTTCAAGAAGAGACTTCCCACATTTATAATCTGGAGGCTGTACCTGCTGAGGGTGCAAATTATAGGCTAGCAAGAATAGATAAAAGGAAGTATCCGGACATTATCACTGCTGGCCAGAGGGTTCCCTACTATACCAATTCTACTCTTCTTCCGGTGAATAAGACAGACGATGTAATAGAAGCTCTGGGACATCAGGAGGACCTGCAAACTTTATATACCGGAGGAACCGTATTCCATATGTTCTTGGGGGAAAGGATCTCCTCAGGAGAGGCCGTTATGAGGCTTTTGAAAAAGGTAGCCTATAATACCAAACTTCCCTACTTTACCATAACCCCGACCTACTCTATTTGTTCTGATCATGGGTATCTGGTGGGGGAGCATCTTCACTGCTCAACCTGTGGAAAAGAAACCGAGGTCTACAGTCGGGTAGTAGGATACTTCAGGCCTGTAAGGAACTGGAACGAAGGTAAACAGGAAGAATTCAGGCAGAGGCTGGAATATAAAGAAAAGATAGCTTTAGAAAAGGAGCTTACCCAAGGAAACCGCAAGATTGCACTAGACTTACACAGGTGAACTTTTCTTTTGACAGGTGAGTGAAATCTTGGTGGTCATTTCTGACTTAAGATGGAATTTAAGGGCTTTATTAAGACTTCTTTGATAGAATATCCGGGTAAAATTGCCTCTGTTGCCTTTGTGGGAGGCTGTAATTTTAGATGCCCTTTTTGCCAGAATCCTGATCTGGTGCTTAACTCCCAAAATCTTCCTTCTATCAGCGAAAAAGAGATCATAGACCATCTCTTATCCAAGAAAAAGTGGCTGGATGGTTTGGTGATTAGCGGAGGAGAGCCGATGCTGGAGCCAGACCTTCCTAATTTTGTGAGCCAGATAAAAAAAGAGGGTTTTTTAGTAGCGATTGAGACCAATGGGACCAACCCTGGGATGTTGAGGGACTTGATGGGGAAAAATCTAGTAGACTGTGTTGCTCTTGATATTAAGGCAAGATTTGACTGGGAAAAATATAGAAAGGCAGCAGGAATTTCTGACGAGCCACTGTTTGAGGACGTGAAGGAAAGTGTGAAAATCTTATTAGAGTCAAATATTGATTATGAATTGAGGACCACGGCTGTTCCAGGGCTTGTTGACGCTGAAGATGTCATTTCCATTGCCAGAGACCTTGAAGGCGCTAGAAAATATGTCTTACAGCAATTTATGTCCAAGGCCACTCTCGATAAGCAGTATCAGAAAATAGAGCCGTATTCTAAAGCCCAACTGCAGGCCATGAAGGAGAAAGCTACCCATTATGTGAAGGCGTGCGAAATTAGAGGGGCGTAATTAGAGAAAGCTCTGACCCAGCCCCTTAAAGCTAGAGATCCAAACAAATGCTTTAAGTCGGGCGACAGGCTTAAAGGGAAATAGAATTGAAGGAACCTGAAAAAATAACTCCCGAGCTGGTAGAAGCTCATGGGCTAACCGAGGCCGAATACGAGCGAATCAAGCGCATCCTTTCTCGGGAGCCAAATTTTACCGAACTCGGCATCTTTTCCGTAATGTGGAGTGAGCATTGTAGTTACAAGAGTTCAAAGTCGGTTTTGAAACTCTTTCCCACCTCAGGGGAGAACATTTTAGTCAAGGCTGGGGAAGAAAATGCGGGAGTCATCGATATTGGTGGCGGATTAGCGGTGGTAATGAAGGCAGAATCGCACAATCATCCCTCGGCAGTAGAGCCCTTTCAAGGTGCAGCTACCGGTGTGGGAGGCATTATCAGAGATATTTTTACCATGGGTGCCCGCCCTGTTGCTCTTCTCGACTCCCTTCGCTTTGGTCATCTGGAGAATGGCCGCAACCGTTATTTGTTTACTGGAGTAGTAGGGGGAATCGCCGCATACGGCAACTGCATTGGCATTCCCACTGTGGGAGGGGAGGTTTATTTCGATGAGACCTATGAAGGCAATCCTGTGGTGAATGTGATGTGTGTGGGGGTAGTCAGAAAGCGCGATCTCATTAAGGCTAGGGCAACTGGAGTGGGAAATCCCGTTCTTTACGTAGGATCGGACACTGGTCGGGATGGGTTAGGGGGAGCCAGTTTTGCCTCTCGAGAGCTAACCGAACAATCAGATAGAGATAGACCTGCGGTTCAGATAGGGGATCCCTTCCGGGAGAAGTTACTCCTCGAAGCTTGTCTGGAGCTTTTGAACACCGGAGCAGTGGTGGCTATGCAGGATATGGGAGCAGCAGGGCTTACCTCCTCTACCACCGAGATGGCCTCCAGGGGAGGTTCTGGCATTGAGATAGATATCTCTCTCATCCCCAAAAGAGAGGCGGGAATGATACCCTATGAGGTAATGCTTTCTGAATCACAGGAGCGGATGGCCCTCGTGGTTAGACGCGAAAAGGAGGAGCTAGCCAAAAAGATTTTTGGAAAGTGGGATCTTCATGCAGTGACTGTGGGTAAGGTAGCCGCTGATGGTCTTTTTCGAGTGCTTGATAAGGATAAGGTAGTAGCTGAGATTCCCGCCGCCGCTCTGGGCAAAGAGGCGCCGGTCTATACCAGACGCGAGAGGAAACCAGAGTATTTATCACGGACGAGGAGTTTTAAAATTTCGGAGCTTGCCCAGCCTCGAGACTGTAATGAGGTTTTGAAAAAACTCCTTGGGTCGCCAACTATCTCCTCCAAAGAATGGGTTTATCAACAGTACGACCATATGGTGAGAACCGACACCGTTCTTCTTCCCGGCAGCGATTGTACCCTTATAAGAATCAAAGGGACGAAAAAGGCTATTGCTCTGACCTTCGATGGCAATGGCACTTACTGTTATCTTAATCCCTATGAGGGAGGAAAGATTGCTGTAGCAGAATCAGCCAGAAATGTGGTCTGTTCCGGGGCTAAGCCCCTGGCTATCACCAATTGCCTTAACTTTGGCAGTCCTACAAAGCCGGAGATTTTTTGGCAGTTTAAAAGATGCGTGGAAGGAATGGCTGAGTCTTGCCGCCGACTCGGCACTCCAGTGACGGGGGGCAATGTCAGTTTCTACAATGAGAATCCTCAAGGAGCCATTGATCCAACTCCCGTAGTAGGGATGCTGGGTTTGCTTGAAGATGTGGACCGTTACTGCAGCCCGGATTTTAAAAGAGAAGGAGACTTAGTTATCCTTTTAGGCGAATGTAAGGATGATCTGGGGGGAAGTGAATATCTTAAACTAATCCATGGCCTAAAAATGGGGGATTCACCCCGAATCAATCTGGAGAGAGAAAAAAGAGTTCAAAGAACCTGCCTTGAGTCGATTAAAGAAGGTTTAATAAGCTCCGCTCATGATTGCTCTGAAGGTGGTTTAGCCGTGGCTCTAGCTGAGTGCTCTATCTTAAACCCTAATCAGAAAAAAGGAGCTATTATTGATTTTTCGCCTTCTCACTTCCCATTCTCTCTCAGAGCCGATAGCTTGCTTTTTGGCGAGACTCAATCCCGCATTGTCATCTCCTGTCATCCGGAAAATTTTAACCAGATAGAGAATCTGGCTCACAAAAATAAGACTCCCTTGGTCAAGTTAGGAAAAGTAGGGGGAGATAGGCTCATCATTGGGATAAAGAGAAAAAAACTCATAGATATCGGCATAGACGAATTAGAAAGACTATGGAGAAGTGGGATACCCCGCCATCTATAGATTAACCATTATTTCCTTTGTTATCCACTGTTTATCAAAATATTCTTACCCGCAGGGTAAGTTACGTAGCTAGAAAGAGTATACAATTCTGAAATGGAGAGGAGAGATTGTTGATGAAAGGAAATTTAGCTATTGCCGGAGGGAAAAGGACAGTACCTCAGGGATTAAAGGTAGGCTGGCCAGTAGTAACTGAGGAGGATAAAAATGCGGTGATGAGAGTTTTAGACAGGGGTATCCTCTGGGGCCCGTATGCTCCGGAGGTGGTAGGCCTTCAGGAGGACTTTGCCAGATATATTGGAACAAGATACTGCATAGCGGTAAACAGTGGAACAGCAGCCCTGCATATGGCAGTGGCCGCAGCAGGTGTTGGCCCTGGAGATGAGGTCATTACCTCATCTTTTTCATTTCTAGCTTCAGCAGTGGCAGTCCTACATCACAATGCCATACCGGTCTTTGTGGACATCGATCCTAAGACCTTCAATATCGATCCCAAAAAGATAGAAGAAAAGATTAGTTCCAGGACTAGAGCTATTATGCCGGTCCACATTCATGGTCTACCGGCAGATATGGACAAAATAAATGAGATTGCCAAAAAGCATGGTCTAATCGTCATAGAGGATGCCGCTCAGTCTCATGGAGCATTGTATCATGGTAAAAAAACCGGCAATTTCAGTGACATGGCAGCCTTCAGCTTAAATTCTACCAAGAATATGCCGGGAGGAGAGGGTGGACTTTTTGTTACTAATAATGAAGAATACAGAGGTAAAGCCAACATGGTGAGGATGTTTGGAGAGTTCCTTAAACCCGAGGAAGGGAGAAAATACAATGCCTACACCATGGGATGGAATTATCGAACACAAGAGATGCCGGCTGCTTTTGCTAGAAGTCAACTTAAAAGGTTAGATGAATACAATGCCAATGCCCAGAGAAATGCTGAGTATTTATCCCGGCATCTACAAGAGATTAAGGGAATTACTCCTCCCTTTGTTCCTCCTGATAGGACTCATATCTATCATAAATACCGAATTAGACTAAATCCAGATGAGCTAGGAGTAGATATGGAGCCGGTCAAGTTCAGAGATCCGGTGATGAAGGCTCTTCAGGCAGAGGGAGTTGATGCTGTTCTCTGGCAAACAGTTCCTATTCCTGGCCAGACTCTCTTTCAGCTTAAGGAAGGCTATGGCAAGGGCTGTCCCTGGAGCTGCAGATATGCAGAAAAGATAAGTTATGATCCAGACGATTATCCAGAAACATTGAGGCTGTTAGATGACTCCCTGGTAGTTTGCTCTGAACCTTATCCCATTTATCCTCAGCCACTGGAACTAATGAAATATTATGCAGAAGCATTCCACAAGGTCTTTGACAATATGGGTGAGGTCGTTACACTTGGGACTCCATCAGCTAAGAAAAAGCCTCTAACTGGTAGGGCAGAAATAGCTTAGATCAAATCAATCCTCTTTAAATCAGCACCTTGATAAAAATCTCTCCGGGTAAAAGAGCCTATTAAAGTCCTTGCCTCACCTAATTTCACTTTACACTAAGGTTTCATTTGCTAAAATAATTGAGGTGGGCTATGATTGATAAAGTAGTGGGACAAAAAAGGAGGTGTTTTTTTGTGGCCAAAAAGATCAATGTGGGGATGGTCGGTTATAAGTTCATGGGCAAGGCTCATTCACGTGCTTACCGAGATGTGGCTATGTTCTTTAAGACCGAGACCGTGCCGGTAATGAAGCTAATCTGTGGCCGAACCGAAGCTGCCGTTTCCGAAGCTTGCAGGAGGTTTGGCTGGGAAGCTTACGGGACCTCTTGGAAAAAACTTGTCCAGTGGGAAGAGATTGGTCTGGTTGATATCAATACCCCTAACTCAACTCATAGGGAAATTGCCTTAGCTGCAGCTAGAGCTGGGAAACATATTCTCTGCGAAAAGCCCCTGGCGGTAAGTTTAGCTGAGGCGGAGGAGATGCTAAAAGCGGCCCAGGAAGCAGGGGTAAAACATATGGTTTGCTTTAATTATAGAAAAGTTCCTGCTGTCGCTCTGGCTAAAAAACTAATTGAGGAAGGACGGTTAGGGAAAATCTATCATTTCCGGGCCCAGTACCTGCAGGATTGGATCACTGATCCAGAGTTTCCGCTAGTCTGGAGGTTGAAAAAAGAAGAAGCCGGTTCGGGAGCTCACGGAGATTTAAATTCCCATATCATAGATCTAGCTCGGTATCTGGTAGGAGATTTTGTTAAAGTGATCGGGATGCAGGAAACCTTTATTAAAAAGAGGCCCGAGCTTGAAGTAAGGGAGGAGCTTACTACCGGGCTCTCTGCAGAGTCCACAAGGCCGGAATTGGGAGAAGTCACCGTGGACGATGCTACTCTTTTTCTGGCCCGATTTAAAAACGGGGCCTTGGGCTGTTTTGAGGCAACCAGATTTGCCAATGGCCGGCGCAATGGCTTAAGGTTTGAGATAAATGGAAGCAAAGGGAGCATCCTCTTTGAGCTCGAGAATATGAATGAGCTCTGGTTCTATTCCTGTGAGGACCCCCAAGAGAGGCAAGGATTTAGGAAAATTTCAGCTACCGAGGCCACCCATCCTTATCTAGAGGCTTGGTGGCCACCAGGACACATCCTCGGATGGGAACATACCTTTGTTCATGTGGTTTATGATTTTATGAAAGCACTGGATGAGGATAGGATTCCCACACCCAATTTCGCCGATGGGTATGAATGTCAAAGAGTTCTGGAGGCGGTAGAAAATTCAGTTAAAGAGGAAAGATGGGTTAAAGTAAGTTAATCTAAAAGCCCAGACATCCCTGAGGCCAGTGGCAAAAGATAATCAAAATTTTCGCACTGCTCTTGACAATAAAGATCTATAGTGTAGAATATACATAACCCGGAACCCAGGATCATGGATTAGAGAGCACTCTGTACAGGATTCCGACCAGCCTAAGCCTGCTACGCTACTTTTCCCGTCGGGACTGATACCTCGTAGGTCTATCCAATCTGTCCCGGAAGGTGAGTATGACACAGAGCCATAAATGTCCTTCCTTTTTTACCTAGGATCTATCGTGGAAATGTCAAGAACACTTTATAAAAAATGGAAGGGGGTGAGTAAAGGAGTTTCGAAGGAATTAGTGAGGGGATAGAAAAATAGTGGAGATGAGCCTAGAAGAGAGAGCGAAGGTAGTTCCTTCACTAAGTTATGAGAGGAGGGATTAGGGATGAAGAAGGACTTACGAAAAATAGCTTTGGGAATGGCTCTCATGGTAGGGGTAATGTTCATAATTGGTTATTGGGGGCTAGCCATAACATCGACGCCGGTAGGTGCACAGGTCTCAGAACTTGAGAAGAAAACAGCAGATGCAGCCTTCGCAGCCGCGGACAAAGGGAAACCTGATCCTGCTTGGAGGGGAAAGAAAATCACCATTGGGGTTTATTCGGCAGGTCCCCGAGGTCCCATCTCTGGACCACTTTACTTCTGGCGGCCTTACTGGGAGAAGATTACCGGCGCTACTTACGATATTGTGGAGATTCCTTTTGGTGAGCTCCGGGAAAAGATATTTACTGACTTAATGACTGAAACCGGGGCCTACGATGTGATTATTGGCCCGAGCTGGTTTTTCGGCGATTACATGGCTAATGATTGGATTATTCCCATTGATAAGTACTTTGTGGACCCCCGAATGCCCAAGTGGGATAGAGATGCCATTGCCCTTCCCATTAAGCAGCTCCGTATGTGGGGGGACAAATGGTATGCCTTTGACAATGACCATGACGCTCAGGTTCTCTACTACCGAAGAGATATTCTTAACGACCCTGAATGGAAGACCAAGTTTAAGGCGGAAAAAGGTTATCCCATGCCGGTTCCTCCCAGAACTTGGGAAGAGGTATACGATGTAGCCAGTTTCTTCCATGGGAAAGACTGGAACGGGGATGGTAAACCCGACTATGGGATTACCATGCACTTGAAAGTAGGAGGCCAGGGATTTTTCCACTTTATGGCTCTTTCTGCTCCTTACGTCGTCACCCCAGCACCGGGTCCCGATCCCCTAAAGGTGACTCGTTACCATAATGTCTACTGGTTTGATCCAGAAACCATGGAGCCTCTGGTGAATACCCCCGGGTTTGTCCGGGCCATCGAGATGTTGCTGAAGCTTTCCAAGGCGGGTCCTCCAGCGATGTGGGGCTGGAGCCTGGGAGAAGCCTGGGATGCCTTCTTAAGGAATAAAGCGGTTTTCGTGTTCTCCTGGGGCGATGTAGGATCATTGGCGGAGCTCCCGGACAGATCGGATATTCGAGGAAAGTTAGGAGCAGCAGGAATACCTGGGAGTAAGGAAGTTTACGATCTTGAGAAGAAGATGTGGGTTAGGCTGGATAAACCAAACTTTGTGGCCAACACTGTGGGTGCGTCCTGGACCGGGGTGATTTCCAAATTTGCCAAGGATCCGGATCTCTGTGCTCATTGGTGCTCCTGGCAGTCTACG
>JBHIEA010000072.1:0-8454 GCA_046760365.1 bacterium | reverse complement strand
TACTTGGGATAATATCCCTTCTCAGCTACAAGGTCGCTCAGTCAAAATCGTGATTCCGTCTACGGTAGATTAGATGTTTTTAAAACCTTATCCGCCTTCTGGAGCAAAACCACCTATGTTAAGCCATCTTTCTATTGTTAGAGCAGAAAAGTCAATGGTGGAGGCAGCGGTGAGAAAGGCAGTCCAGTTAAGTGGAGGGTTAACTCGGAAGATCTCCCCCCTATCGATGGTGTTAATAAAACCAAATGCCTATGGCGCCTTTCTCTCTGGATCAGGACTGGTTGCTGACGCACGGGTAGTCGAGGTAACTGTTAAACTGGTACAAGAGGCCTATCCTCGCCGCATCGTTATTGGAGAGGAATCGGGTGTAGGCTACGATGCTCCTGATCTTGAACGAAAAGACACACAAAAAGCTTTCAAGGAGAAGGTCTCTATGTACCGGGGTGTCCACCCCAGGGAGGTGCGATGGCTTACGCAGCCTGTAAAGCATTAAATATTGATAAGAACAAAGTTCAAGAGGTTATCGAAAACCTACATCGAACAAGATAGGCTTTAGAGAGAGACTAGAAACTAATATGTTTAAACTCAGGTTGGACATTTACCGCCGCCCATTTTCTATCAACCTCAGGACGAATGCCTGCCATCATCCAGACAAAATTAACCCCGCGGCCAGGAGCAGCTACATTGGGATGATACCCTTTGGGAATAATCACGGCATCGTTTTCTCTGACCACTTCAACAAATTCCATCTTCCTGGGGTTAGTGTATACAAATTGAACTCCAAAGGCTGGTTCCGGCATATCATAAAACAAGTAAATTTCCTCGCGACTAGAAGCATGTTCGTGAGGGGGCCAACTGGTCCAATTCCCCATTTTTCCTCGAGTAAAACCAATAAGAAGGCGCGATGCCTGGACTTGAGGTCCAATAAGAGTATAAATTTCTCGAGAATAGGGAACTTCACCTGCGCTCATATGTAGCTCAGAATCGTCCTTTATTTTCTCGTAATTCACCAGGGTCACTCTACTTTCCTTACCGCTGGGAGCAGAACACTCCACTAAATCCGCCTTATTTTCGGCCCCGATTAGGCAGGAAGTATTTCTCGGAATATAAATGGCATCGTGTTTTCCGACCATATATTTTCTCTGGTTAGCTCTGAAATGAGCATTTCCTTTTAGGCAAATGAAAGCTATTTCATCTTCGCCTGAATTTACCTGAATCTCTTGTGACGATTCCTCCAGAACTACCCTACCGTAGGAAAGAAGCTTTAGTTCACTATTGGCTGGATTAACGTAGCTGTGTCGCCCTTTTTGGCTTCCAGTATTTTTTACTAGCCACTCACCATATCGATCAGCCATTTTTAATCTCCTTTGGTTATTTATTGAGCCTCACAAACCTTACTTGAAGTTTTCCTTCATCTGGCCCCTTTAATAGTAAATCCTCGATGCCAGGATGAAGTTGATTCCCTCTCAAAGCGAAAGCCATCCCCCATCGACCCAAATGGTTTGACCGGTAATGTAGTCAGAAGCCTCTGAAGCAAGAAAAACAGCTGTTCTTCCAAGATCCTCAGGATTTCCCCATCTTCCTAAGGATATTCTACTGGTAATCTTCCGATAGCGATCTTTATTCTTCCGCAGGGGCTCAGTAGCATCAGTAATATAATAACCAGGACCGATAGCGTTAACCTTGATATTATACTTGGCCCAATCATTAGCCAGAGCTTTGATTAACTGAGCAACACCTCCTTTACTGGCGGCGTAGGCGGGAATAGTTTTACCTCCAGTCACCGCAATTAAAGAAGAGGTATTTATGATTTTACCTCCTCCCTGCTTAATCATCAGCCTTGCTACGCTTGAGAACAAAGAAAAACTCCTTTTAAGTTAATGTTTATAACCTCATCCCAATCTTTTTCGGAATAATTCTCACTGGGACGCCGGCGGATAATCCCGGCATTGTTAAATAAAAAGTTAATTTTGCCAAACTTCCTGAGAGCTATCTCTACCATATTTTTGATGTCTTCTTTTTTAGAAACATCAGCAGCTACCGGAATTATCCGGTGTCCAAATTTTCTCATCCCCTCAGCTACTTTTTCTAATGCCGATTTGCTCCTACTAACAATGACCAGATCAGCTCCCGCTTGAGTGAGCGCAGTAGCCATGCCTTTACCCAATCCCCGGCTGGCGCCGGTAACTATTCCTGCCCTACCTTTTAGGCTAAATTTATCCAGAATCATAGGTTTTCGCCTCTACAGTCTTATACTCTTCCCGACTCGAATTAAGGTTTCAAAAGGACCTTCATTACCTTCCCTTCTTCTTGAATAAGACCCAGTCCCTCGGCAGCCTTTTCCAACCCGAAGGTGTGGGAAATGAAAGATCGGAGGTAGCTAGATTACATATCCTCCAATTACATCGAAGATTCCCCGAGTAATATAGCTAGCATTATCTGAGGCAAGAAACGCTGCCATTTCAGCAATCTCCGTGGGCCTACTTACTCTACCCATCGGTGTCGAAGCTGACAAGATAATCAAGGGGAAATTCTTTCCCCTTGAAATCCCTTTTCTTCTCTGTTAGTGGTTTCTAATATATACTGCATTTCTTTGCATTCCCAACGCTCCTGAATATACTGTTATTATGATAGAGCAAGTACGCTCTTACCGCTTTACCATAAAACAGATATTCAAGGAGCATTGGGAGAATTATTTATCTAGCCATAAAGATTCTCTTCGCCAGGACGTCATCTGGACAATGGAGAAGATGCTTTCCTGCCGTAATCCCGAGAAATTGGGTTATCACAAATTTGCTTGTCCAGAGCATCCTGATCAGTATATTATCGTTCCCCATTCCTGTAAAACTCGTTTCTGTAATTCCTGTGGTAAAGTTCTTACCGATAAGTGGGTGGAAAGAATAGAAAGCGATTTTCCCCCCACTGGTTTTCATCACATCTGCTTTACCGTTCCCAAAGAACTAAGGCAGGTACTTGATGAATATAGATTCTTGCTTAACTGCCTCTTCAGAGCCTCCAGCAGGACGGTACTTTCCTGGTCTAAAGAAAGACATTTCCTTCCGGCCATCGTCTCATCTTCCCATACCTCTGGGAGAAATCTTAAGTTTCATCCCCACATCCATATGCTTATGAGCTCTGGAGGAATAGACCTTAAAAGCAAAAGGCTAAACTGGTGGAAACGATGCTCCTTTATTCCCTTTAAGATGCTCCATAAAAGATACCGGTTTTTGTTGATCCAGGAGCTAAAGAAGACAACCAGAAAGTATCTGGAGGAGAGTTCTAATCCTGGGAAACTTTCGGTCTTCTCTTATCCTGGGATTCTTGATTCTTTCCTTGATCCTCTGCTTAAGATCAACTGGTATGTTCATGATTCTACTGAATTGGATCACGAAGATTTCACTGTTTCCTACATTGTTCGCTATGCCAAAAGACCGCCTCTAGCAGAGTGGAGAATCCTTGACTATGGTAAAAAGTCCAACTCGAGTGAATACATGGTGACCTTCTCCTACAAGGAAAGAGAACAACCGGAAATAAAATGGACTGTTCCAGTAGAGAAATTTATCAGTCTTCTCACCCAGCATATTCCTCCGAAACATTTTAGAGTAGTCCGTTACTATGGAGCATTAGCCACCAGAACCAAGCCTTTGTTTAAGAGGATTTTAAGCAAACTCTTTCGTAGAATGAAAGAGATGGCTAAATTTACCCACCGGAGGCAGCGCTTAACTAGTTTCACCGGAAAAGATCCCCTTCGCTGTCCTATTTGCCAGAGAGAAATGGAGTTAGTTGAAGTTGCCTATTTTTCCAGGAGATTAGGCTCTCTTGACTTTTACCATCCACCATAGCTTTCTCTTAACCAATCCATCAGCTCAAAGAACGAATACTTAATCTTTGGTTACTTACAGGTACTCCGTCTTTTTGCTAATTCTGCCGCCCTTCTGGACTCTATTTTAGGCTTTTCCTATTCTCTCTCCCTATCACTTACTCCTTTTTATCCCCTGCTCACGAAAAATGAGTCCCTGATCTATCTTTTCATATCTATTATGTCTATTTCTTAAAATTATTGAAAATCCTATACGGGAACTTAGCCAGAAGCTCTCTATTTTTGTAGAAAGGAGTATCAATTACCCCCGGGGGCTATTGCAACCACTCTTATCCCTTGGGACTATTTTTAAAAGTCTTGCTGCGGGGTAGAAATATAGGGGTAAATATAAGAATAGCCGGGCTCTTAGGAGCTTCTCCAGCTAGAGGTACTATGTTGATGAGTGCTGGAATAATTAGCGGATGAGAAGAGGTAGAAAGAAGAGAAAGGAAATTCCTCTGGGTATCTATAGTACCCCAGAGTGAAAGTCTATCTCCAGATGCTCTCAAAATTATTGTTCGACTTGCGAAAAATCCTAATATTTCATTCCGGTAAGGGATACTCCCTCAATAATTCTTCTTCTAAAAAAGAGAAAAAACACGAGGATGGGAAGGAAAGTGATCACACAGGCAGCCATGATTCCCCCGTAGTCGGTTATAAAATGTCTCTGAAAATACATCAAGCCCAGCTCCATAGTAAATAGACTTTCCGAGTTAGCCACCACTAAGTACCAGATAAAGACCATACTCCAGGTAAAGACCCAGTAAACAATGGCAATGGCTGCCGTAGCAGAAAAAGACAGGGGGAATATGACCCTCCAAAATATTCCAAATTCAGAACACCCATCTATTCTTGAGGCATCAATAAGTTCATCGGGAATGCTCAAAATGTTTTGCCGTAGAAAAAAAATGCCCGAACTCATAATAATTAATGGAAAAATCATGCCCTGGTAGGTATTAACCCAACCGAAAGACTTAATGATAAGGTACAGAGGAATCATGTAGACCTGCAAGGGAACAAGAATAGTTGCCATAATGAGGAAAAATAGAAGGGTCTGACCCTTAAACTTGTATTTAGCAAAGATATAGCCGGCCATGGGGCAGCCGATAATAATGGCTAGAGTAGAGACAGAGGAGATAAGAAAGCTGTTAAAGAAAAAACGAAGGAAAGGAGCTGCCTCTGGCAATCCTATGTAATTACTTAAGGTCCAGACTTGTGGCAGAAGAGTAGGTGTAGGGGAGATAATCTCTGCTTTCTCCTTAAAGGAGGTAAATACTACCCATATGAAAGGCATTACCATTATGATGCTTGTAATCAAAAGAGATATATGTAAGACAATTCTCTGTCTTTTCAGTCGACGCATTCTCAATCTTTTCATTCCTTTCCCCATCTAAATATCCTAAACTGCGCCAGAATAATGCCCAGAGATACCAGAAAGACAATAAAGGATATGGCAGATCCCTTACCCATATTATGATAATTAAAGGCTTCTTGGAAGACCCTGTATATTAAAACCTGAATCTCTGCCCCTGTAGAGATGTCCGTGCCCTGGGTCATTATGTAAACTTCCGTAAAGGCGGACCAGGACCAAATAGTAGCCATAACCAAGCCATAAAGGATTATGGGTTTCATCAGAGGAAGTTCCACATGCCTGATAGTCTGCCAGCTACTGGCCCCGTCTACACTTGAGGCGTCACGCAATTCCTCCGGTATATTTTTTAACCCGACCATAAAGATAATGACAAAATAACCCAGGTTTTTCCATACGTGAATTCCGATGGTTGCCAGCAAAGCAATCTGTGGATCACTCATCCAAGGAACTCGGGTAAACCCTGCTGATTCTAAAATGTAGTTGGCCAGGCCAAAACTTCCTGGACTGTAAAACCATTTCCAGATTATAGCTGCTGGAACCATAGGAAGTATATAGGGGATAAAATAAAACGTTTCGTAAAGAGATTCAAATCTAACTTTTCTACTGAGCATTAAAGCAAAGAGGAGCCCCAGACCAATTTCTAAAGGTACGGCCACCCCTACATACTCCAGAGAATTAAAAAAAGCAAAAATAAAGGGTTCATCGGATAAAAGACGGATAAAATTTCTCATCCCCACAAATCTAGTGACTGGCCGGAGAAGATGCATGTTGGTAAAGGAGATCCCCAGCGTTGCGATGATTGGAATGACGCGAATGATGATGAATAAAGATATCAAGGGAATGAAAACCGTTAGAATGAATAATACCTGGCTTCTCTTTATAGAGCCGGGCCTCCCCAGCCATTCTAGCCTGTAATTTCGCCTGTTTGCTGAATTAATCTGACATCTCCTTTCTACGGCGTTGAGCAGGAAAACCTAGGCCAAACTCACCAAAATAAGATTTTCCTACATTTTGAGATGTACAGGGACAGCCACCTTCTGCCATATTGAGTGGCCAAAGGCAGATGTCCCTGCAGCTGGGGTTAATCTTCCCCTATTTAGCTAAAAGGCCGTAATCACCCAGGATTCTATTGGTCTCTTTGGCCATATCGTGTATCACCTGAGCAATTCCCTTAGAATTGTCCACCAAATCTGCCCGTTTAAAAGCCACCATTAGCTGCTCAGCAAATCTGGAATGGATCTCAAAAGCAGGGGCGATGCGCACATAGTCTTGACACTCGAAACCCGGAGTCGCCAGTGCATCCATAAACGGTTTCAATGTTGGAGCTTCTTTGTAGAGGGAAGAATAGTCAACATTGACCCTGTAGGGCTGCCAGCCAGATTCTCCGTACATTTTAACCGAATTTTTGTCGTTGACCAGGAATCTAGCAAAGGCCCAGGCTTCTTTCTGATGGCGGGACGACTTAGAAACAGATAGACTCATGTTATTGGCTACGGTTCCCCAGCCTCCCGGACCCTTGGGCATCAGAAAGAGACCATAGTTGATCTGGGGAGCATTATCACGCAGATAGGCAACTACCCAGGATTCTCTCTGGAACATGGAGGTTACCCCTAATCCGAATCCTTCAGCGTCCGACTTTACGTCGAAACTCTCGCATTTGTATTTATGAACCGCATCGATATAGTATCTTAAGGTATTGCGCCCGGCCTCATTATCGTAGGCAGCTCGCCATTTCAAAGACTCTGGCGGATATTTTCTCCACTCTTCTCCCTTCAAGACCTTCCCATCCTCAGTCACAGCCTCGATGACTCGAATTCCGTAAGGTATCATTACCTGGGTCCAGTATTTCTGGCTGGTACCAAATCCCCCTCCTGATAACCTTAAATCCAGTCCCACCCGGGTTGCGTTACCTGTTTCATCGTACTTGGTAAGCTTGATCGCGTACATCATCTGTTCGTAGATATCCTGCGGAGGGGCAGCCAGACCCGTTTCCTTGAAGTGATCCTTATTGTAGAACATGAGTTTCAGCGAATTATCAAGAGGGATAGTGAAAAGTCTGTCGGTGCCTGGAATTTTGCTGAAATCGACAGCTGATTTGGGAAAATTTTTTACGATCCAGGCAACGAAATCGTCAGGAACGTCTGTTAGATATCCAGCCACATAATAGGGATAGAGCCCGACGGCGTCCATAGAGATTAAATCAGCAGCTTGTCCGGCAGGTAAAGCCGCGGCAACCTTTTCTTCTAAAGCCCGTTGAGGAAAAATAGTAGCCTCAACATCAATGTCCGGATGCAGCTTTTCATAGGCTTCCCCAGCAGACTTTTGAAAGGCGTGCATCTTCGGAAAAGCAGTCCAGATCGATATCTTAGTCTCAGCTACTGCTTGGGGTAGACTCATGAGAACAAGAGACAGGGCGATAACGGCTGCCCAAGCTAATAAAGTAACTTTTTTTCCATCCATTTTCTCCTCCTTTATGGTTCGCTCTTCTGCCAAAAACTCCTCAGAAGAGAAATTGATTTCCCAACACTTTCTCTCTCTTTTGAAACTTCCTTTTTTCAAAATAGATTAGCCTATCTACCACTCCTCACCTCCTCATATCATCAAATTGGTTAAGAGGGTCTATTTTGTAAGACAGTGATTTTCACCTCCTCTCTTGGCTTTTTGACCCCTTTTTACTAGCCTGAAAATTGAGGGGAGTCTGCCTGATCAAAAGCTCGTTCTCATCACCTCAAGACAAGGATTGATTACATCTCCTGGAGAAGCTTTTAGGTTACGTTTTATAAAAAACCGCCGTCTTCTAACTCTGATCCTTGACAGCATTATAGTCTTTCCGAATCTAGCTATTCTGGTAGTTTTCAGATCACTCAACAAAAAAGCCCATTCCTTCCTTCGAAAGAATGGGCAATTGCCACTTATGATATAACCTTGGTGACACAGCCACCATCTTCAAGACCTCCAGCTTTGCTCTCCATTCCTTCGAGCAGTTTGCCTCTTTAGGTCATATCCTCCTTACTTTGAACGATTATCAAAGATCCGGTTTTCTACCAACTATCTCCTCCGCCATTTTTATTATATAAAATAAGGAATGTTTGTCAACACAGCACGCGTTAAGTTTGTTAGGGAAATTTTAAAAGTGGACTTGAGATAGAAATTGTCAACTAGATGGGCGGCAGTAAACCACTAAAAACAGTCCACCTTTAATTTTTAACTTGATACCTTAATG
>JBHIEA010000071.1:0-8601 GCA_046760365.1 bacterium | reverse complement strand
ATAACCGATTAGCCCATGCGGCAGCTCTGGCAGTAGCTCAATCTCCTGCGCGTGCCTACAATCCTCTGTTTATCTATGGGAAGGTAGGGCTAGGGAAGACTCATCTCTTACAAGCTATTGGTCACTACATTATGGAAAACAGTGAGTTAAGTTTTACCTATCTATCTTCTGAACAATTTACCAATGAGTTAATAAATGCCATTAGAGATGATAAAACAGTTGCTTTTAGAAGAAAATACAGAAATACCGACGTTCTGCTGGTGGATGATATTCACTTTTTGGCCGGGAAAGAGAGAACTCAAGAGGAGTTTTTTCATACCTTCAATGCTTTGTATGAGGCCCACAAGCAGATAGTTCTTTCCAGTGATAGATCCCCCGTAGAGATTCCCACTCTAGAGAAAAGACTCCAATCACGTTTTGAATGGGGCCTTATTGCCGATATTCAGTCTCCAGACCTGGAAACGAGAATTGCTATCTTAAAAAAGAAGGCAGAAATCGAAAATATAGATCTTCCCGATGAAGTAGCTGTGTTTATCGCTGAGAGAATAAAAACCAATATTCGGAAACTAGAGGGTTGTCTGGTAAGAATGGCTGCCTACTTGTCTTTATTTAAAGAAAAAATAGACATAAATTCAGTTAAGGAAATCCTAAGAGGTATCCTTCCAGAAGAAAAACCCAAGCCAATTACGGTAGAGTTGGTCCAAAAAACAGTTAGCAAATACTACAAGATCAAAGAATCAACAATTAAGGGGAAAAAGAGAGTCAGGTCCATCGCTTTTCCCAGACAAATAGCTATGTACCTATGCCGGGAGCTTACCGAGGATTCTTTTCCCGAAATTGGAGCAAAGTTTGGTGGTAAAGATCACACTACAGTGATGTATGCTTGGAGAAAGATAGCCGAACAGGTTAAGAAAGATGAGGCTTTAACAAATGAACTAAAAGAATTAGAGAACATACTAAAAACCTCTTAATATTCTGGGGAGTACTTGAGCGTAAAATTTAGTAAAGGCATTTAAGAAGCTCTTTGGTTGTGAAAAAAGTGGAAAAGTCCACCTTTTATCCTCATACTTATCTTTTTACTCTAGAAAGATGTAATAGGAGGCTTCGCGGTTGTCCCCATACTCCACAGACCCTACTACAACTACTAAAACAGTAAGATAAATACTACTAGTACAACGTAAGAAATTCTAGATAGGAAATACTCCAGGCAACAACCGAAATTATACATCAGTACTTCTTTAGGAGGATACAATGAGTGAGATCAAAAAGCTCAAAGCAGAAGATTTCCAGGAAAAAGTACTGGAAGCAGATAAGCTAGTAGTAGTGGATTTCTGGGCTAAATGGTGCAATCCCTGTTTAAGAATGGAACCTATAATTGAGGAGTTGAGTAAGGAATTTAAAGACAAAGTTGAGATTTACAAATTAAATGTGGATGAAAATGCCTCCAAAGCGGCTGAATATGGAATAAGAGGTATTCCTGCTTACTTTTTTTTTAAAAATGGAGAAGTGGTTGATCGAGTAATCGGAATAACGTCAAAAAAAGAACTCGTACGCCGTTTGGTAAAGTTAATAAGTTAATTGTTGATGAAAGATAGGAAAGTAAGAGTAATTTTCCGACCGGAAAAAAAGGAGATTATCACCTCTATCAAAACCTCTCTTAAAGAACTGATAAAAAAAACAGGAATTAAGGTAAATTTTCCGTGCGGCGGAAAGGGTATATGTGGAAAGTGTAAGGTTAAAGTCAGGGGGAGACTCTCCCCCTTAACTTCGGTTGAGAAAAAACATCTCTTTGGGCTAGAGAAGGATGTTCGTCTGGCTTGCCAGGTGGCTGTTGAAGGCGACGTTGAGGTTGAGATCTTTCCTCTTTCCTTAATTTCCTTTCCTAAGATTTTAACTGATAGAATAAACAGAAAAATAAAAATCTCGCCTTTAATCAAGAAAATATATCTTTCTCTTCCTCCTCCCAGCCTTAAAGATCAAATTGCTGATCTATCCCGTTTGGAAAGATACTTGAAGAATAGAGGAGTTGCCCATCCGTTAGCTGATCTTGGTTTGGTTAAAAAACTCCCGGAGGTTATGCGGGAGGGGGGTTTCAAAATTACGGCGGTACTAGAGAAGCAAAGGTTATTGGCAGTGGAAAAAGGGGACAGTAGAGGAAAAAATTTTGGGGTGGCTTTCGATGTAGGAACTACCACAGTGGTGGGGACACTGATCGACCTCGACACGGGAGAAGAACTAGCCACACGCGCTCTCTTAAACCCCCAGTCCTCGTTCGGAGAAGATGTAGTAAGTCGGATAGATTTCCTTCAGTCACACCCGCAGGGGCTTAAAATCCTGCAAAAGAGAATAATCGAGGCGATAAACCAGATAATCCAGAGTTTAAAAAAAGAAGGTGAGGTAAAAAAAGAAAATATTTATACAGCTACCTTTGCAGGAAATACAGTCATGCAGCATCTTCTTTTGGGGGTAAATCCCACAAATTTAGCTCTTTATCCCTATGTTCCTGTTGTCAAGAGATCCATGGAGTTAAAAGCCACTGATTTAGGGATCAGAATAAATCCGCAGGGGAGCTTATATCTTTTCCCTAATATTGCTGCTTTTGTGGGAGGAGATACCATAGCGGTCATTCTGGCTACCTCCTTATTTGATGAGAATAGTCAAAAGATAAGATTAGCTATTGATATTGGGACAAACGGTGAGATTGTCCTGGCTAAAGGAAAAAAGTTAGTCTGCGCCTCTGCGGCTGCTGGACCCGCCTTTGAAGGAGCGAGAATCTCCCAGGGAATGAGGGCAGAAAGAGGAGCTATAGAGAAAGTAAGACTTGAGGATGGGAAGATAATCATAAAGGTAATAGGAGAAGGCAGAGCCCGGGGAATTTGTGGCAGTGGACTGATAGACGCTTCCAGCCAGCTCCTAAAGGAAAAGATTATTGATAGCTCGGGGCGGCTCAAACCTTCTTCTAAAGCACAAGAAGAATGGTCAAGCAGGATAATAAGGAAGAATTACCATAATGGTTTTCTTTTGGTGGAGAAAGAAAAAGCTCAGGATGGAATTCCTATTGTACTCACCCAAAAAGATTTAAGAGAGCTTCAATTGGCCAAAGGGGCTATTTGCTCGGGGATAAAAATTCTCCTCGCCTACCTTGAGATAGAAAGAGACCAAGTAGATGAGGTTCTCTTGGCCGGAGCATTTGGAAGCTATATTAACCCTGAAAGTGCTCATCTGATTGGTCTCATTCCCACTTTTCCCAAAGCTAAAGTGAGGAGTGTGGGGAATGCGGCGAGTCTGGGGGCAATTATGGCTCTTCTTTCAGAAAAGGACCGTAAGCAGGCAGAGAGAATTTCTAAAGGGGTAGACTATGTTGAGCTAGCCTCCTTCCCCGGGTTTCCGGACATCCTCAGCCAGGCCATGAGATTTGGGAAGCAGGGGTAAGCTCCAAAATAAAGGCTATTTGGAAAAATGGGGATGTGATTATTTTTCCTTGATTCACTGAGCTGTTGGCTGCTAAAGACTGACAGCTAAATGCTTATAGCTATTCTTCAGCGGGGGAGGCTGTGGTTTCTTTCTCCTTGGGCTCTTCCTCCTCAGGCTCTTCCTTAAGACTCTCCGGCTTTAGTTTACCCTCTGCAATCTCCCTTAAAACCAGGGTAGGGAGTTTCTCGTGAGTGTCCTCCAGGGCCATTTTGTCCTTTTCTTTAACAAGTTGCCTAATTCTTCGAATGGCCAAACGGGTAAGTTCGTATTTATCTCCTATCCCACTTTTACGTAGTAAATCATCGGTAGAGAACTTAATCAGCTAAAGCTCCTTTTAACTTGATATCAGGCCTCGAAATCTCTCAGCTCTCGCAAGGGTACTCTATTCATGCGACAGCGTTCCGCTCTGATTATGGCAGTCAAATCATCCAAGGCTCTATTTATATCGTCGTTTATTATTAAATAATCATAATAAGGCGCATACTCAATCTCTTTTTTTGCCTGTTTTATTCTTTCTTTCACCCTCTCGTGGAGCTCGGTACGCCGGCTTTTCAATCGCTTTTCTAACTCCTGCCAGGAAGGAGGAAGAAGAAAGATTAGCACTGCCTGAGGATAGTTTTTCTTAATTTGAGTCCCACCTTTGACATCAACCTCCAGAACCACATCTTTTTCCGTTTCTATAGCCTTATTCAAAAGATTAGCTGAGGTTCCGTAAAACTGCCCATGCACCTCTGCCCATTCCACAAATTTCTGATCCTCTAGCATTTTTTGGAATTCTATGGGCGAGACAAAATAATAATCTACCCCTTCTATCTCGTTTTTACGAGGAGGTCGAGTAGTAAAAGATACCGAAAAAATAAATGAAGGTGAGCTTTGGAGAAGTCTTTTACAGAGGGTAGTTTTGCCTGCTCCTGAAGGAGCAGAAATAACCACGATTAAACTCTTCTTTTTAAACAAGTTTCTCCTTTTATTCATGGAAAAAAGATTTTTAAGGATTTAGAGTTAAAGACAGAAAAACCCAACTAGATCAGTTAAGTTTTAGATTCTCTTTCATTCATAAGCGGTTGGTCATTCGACGTTCTGAACTTCTTCTCTGATTCTTTCCAGATCCTCTTTAATCTGGACCACAAGGCGAGAGATGATGAAAGAATTGGCTTTTGCTCCTATAGTGTTAATTTCTCTCTGGAGTTCCTGCAGGATAAATCTCATTTTTTTTCCCACCGGCTCTTTCTGCTGCACAGTGGTTTGCAGCTCCCGTAAATGGGATTGAAATCTTAGTCTTTCCTCGCTGACGTCACCACGTGAGATAAGGAGGGATAGCTCACGGGCAACCTTTTCCCTATCTTCTCCTAGGGCGACGAGATTCTGCAGGCTTTCCTTTATCTTCTCTTGATAGAGGTTTTGAGCCGTGGGAATCTCTTCTTCCAGGCTGGAAAGTCTTTTTTGGATTCTTTCCAGATACCGAAGAATGCTTTGAAGATGCTCTTTTCCCTCCTTTTCTCTCATCTTGAGGACATTCTTTAGGGCCTTGGTTAAAGCTTTCTCCAGCACGATTTCTAAATTATTTTTGATCCGTGGTTTTCTGGATGAGGAGATTACGCCTGGAAGTGCTAAGAGATGAGAGAGAGTTATTCTGTCATTCAGTCCCAGGTTTTGGCAAAGCCTGGAAAGGCCATTTTTGTACGAGATGGCAAGCTCCCGATCTATAGCTACTTCAGAGAGAAAGGAGGATTTCCATTTAACTTCAACATTGAGGTTTACTTTCCCTCGCTTAATTTTTTCTCTGGTGAGCTGCCTAATTTTTTTCTCCCAAGCAAAGGGAATCGGCTCGGAAGAATTGACTTCTATTTCAAGGAACCGGTGGTTAACGGTGCTCATCTCTAGATGAAGATCTACTTCCTTACTGCTTTCTCTTCCTTCCCCATACCCGGTCATACTGTACAATTAAAACGCTCCCGGCCAACTGGTCACTATTATACCTTGCCTTTGTTTCCTGTCAAGAATCAATCAGAGCCTTAGTCTGAGTCCTTTTTAGGTATTTTTTGATTTTCTTTGACTTGTTGCAAAAAGAACTCCTCTAAGGAGGCATTCTTTTTTCTTATTTCCCTTATCTCTTTTAGACAGATCAGTTTTCCCTCATGAAGAATCCCCACCCGATCACAGATCTCTTCTGCTTCGGCCAGGATATGCGAGCTCAAAAATATTGTCTTACCTCTCTTTTTGAGCTCTAAAATTATATCCTTTACCTTTCTTCTCCCCACCGGGTCAAGTCCACTTAAGGGTTCATCAAGAAAGATTAGTTCGGGATCGTTCGTGAGGGCCATGGCAATACCTAGCCTCTGGACCATTCCTCTGGAAAATTCTCTGATGCGAGTCTCCTTATCTTTAGCTAATCCGACCAGATCTAATAGAACCATAGCTCTTTTTCTTCGACTAGCTTTATTCATTCTGAACAATTTCCCGCAGAAGTCTAAAAGCTCTCTGGCCGATAGATAACCGTATAAACTAGGGTCCTCTGGAAGAAAGCCTATTCTCTCTTTAAGTTTGGTGCTGGGTTCAGCCTCGCCCAGAATCTCAAATTCTCCCTGTGTGGGAAAAATCAGTCCGAGAAATATCTTGAGAAGAGTGCTTTTCCCGGCTGCATTCAGACCTAATAGGCCAAAAACTTCTCCTTCTTTTATTTCAATATTTACTTCTTTTAAAGCCTCTAGCTCCCTCTTCCTTAAAAAACCTTTATAACCTTTATAAATCTTTCCGATGGCTCGAGTCTTAATGACCTCCATCCCTATTCTCCAGGATTTTATCTACTTGGTAAGAGTCCTTAAGTCCCTTTAGAATCTCTTTCAAGGATTTTCCCAGCACGGGATGAACCAGGTTAGGATTGATTTCCATCAGTGGAGTAAGGACGAATCTCCTTTTATGTAAATGAGGGTGGGGAACCGCGAGGTCGACTTTGTGAGCAACTTTATCCTCGTAAAGCAAAAGGTCCAGATCTATCACCCGGGAGGTTTTCTTTTTTTGTCTCACTCTTCCCATTTTTTTTTCAATTTCGAGTAAGGTATGGAGGAGCTTTTCCGGAGACTGCTCTGTTTTTCCTTCGAGAACACAGTTTACAAACCATCTACCTTTCATTTCCACCGGCTCGGCAAGATAGAAAGAGGATATTTTCACTACCACTATCTTCTCTTTTAGATGATTCAGGGCGAGATCTATATTCTTGAGTCTATCGCCCTTATTTGAACCTAATCCAATGTAGACGACTGCCATTTATTTCTTTGCCTCGAAAAACCTGCCGCCACACTTCTCAGAGTCCTTAGGATCCCGGTCTCCCGATATCTCCACCCCGAAGCATCTACCCTTTTTTTCATCCACCGGCTCATAATGTGCACACTCTCTGCATTTCGCCATTTACCTCACCCTCCATTTTTAAAGTCGAATCCCCCATTCCCCGGGTCTCATCTTTCTGCTTCACATATTTACCTCTTCAACCCGCTTTCCTGCATATTCAAGGAGTTCCTCCTCATCAGGCTCATGGTAAAGTTCAATTGCATCAAAACACTGCACATTTTGAAAATCCCTTTGCCTCCCACAAGATTTCCTTTTGCAGCCTTCATTTCTTAGCCTTAATTACAGGCCTGAAAATTAATTATAATTTATCTAGAGAGCTCTTACACGGTTTAGATCCCTGACCTTATCGTATAGTTTCTCGTCGGAGGTTTTAAAAATAGACTCGGTTTCTCTCGCAGCGGAGAGAAGAGATACAAAGACTAGAATTAGAACCGTATTACTCAATCTTCACTATTACCTGGCGGTGGCGGGGGCCATCGAACTCACAGAAATAAAGGGACTGCCAGGTGCCCAGAACTAATCGGCTAGCCTCAACAAATATAGTCTCAGAGGAGCCAACTAAAGACGCCTTTATATGAGCGGGGGAGTTTCCTTCCCGGTGTTGATAATCACCGCTCCAGGGAACAATCTTATCCAGTTGATTTAGGATATCTCTTTTTACACTGGGATCAGCTCCTTCATTGATAAGGATCCCGGCGGTGGTGTGAGGAACAAATACCCGGCAGGTTCCTTCTTTTACCTGGGTCTCTTTTACAATCTCTTCTACTTGAGAGGTGATATTGATTAACTCTGTCTGGGAATGAGTGGAAAGGGAAATTCTTTTCAGCACTTTAGCCTCCTTCTTGTTTCATGAGCTTCTCGGGAGTGGTAATCCTTATGCGAGGGTAACCACTAATCAGATTATAGGCATTTATTTTTCTTTCTACCTGGGTCTTGACCAGATGGGCAAAATCCCAGCTAACAAAGATATCGACTTTGTTTACCACTGCCAGTGCTAGATGTAGGGCATCGTTTAAGGCATTGGGAGGGATGATCTTTTCCTCGATGTACCTTCTAGCTAGTTTCTCGGCAAGGGGTGTCATCTGTAGAGCAGGAAAATCACTGATTAAGGAGAGAATGGCCTCTCTTTTATCTTTGGTCTCCAGGGCCTTTATTTCCTCAACCGTTAGTCTGGAGATTATCACCCGGTAGTGAGGAATCTTGGCCTTCCACCACTCCCAGGTGATCTTTCGGCGCTGCGGCTGGGAGGTCTCACAACAAGCGGAAGGAATGGAGGGATCAAGATAAACACTCTTCATAGATTAAAGCAGTCCATAGTCAGCCAAAGCCTTTTTTAGCCTTTCCTCATTCTCCTTTTTCATCCCCTCTAGAGGAAGTCTCCACTCTGGCTCAATCATTCCCAGATGGGCCATGGCTGTCTTTATGGGAAGGGGATTGGTCTCTATGAACATAGCCTGGCACAGGGGATAGGTCTTGTAGTGAAGCTCCTTGGCTTTGCTGATCTTTCCCTTTAAGTAAGCATCTACCATTTGAGACATCTCCTCAGGCAGGATATTTGCCAGCACCGATATTACCCCCACTCCACCGAGGGATAGGATGGGCAGAGTATGAGAGTCATTTCCGGAAAGGACAGCAAAGTTAGGGTCGGATAAAGAGACAATACTGGATACCTGGTCCATATTACCACTTGCCTCTTTAATGCCTACTATGTGAGAAAGCTTACTTAATTTAGCCACCAATGCCGCATCAATATTTACTCCAGTGCGTGAGGGAACATTG
>JBHIEA010000070.1:0-8665 GCA_046760365.1 bacterium | reverse complement strand
CTCAATATCTGTAAGGAGGGAGAGGTCCCAAAAATAAAGGATCTTTACCTGGGATCAAGAACGGTGAAACTTCCTTTCAGCGATACTTATCTTACTCTGGTGGTAGTAAAAGGATATGGCAAGAATCCTCTTATGCTTTTAACCAACCTTGAGATGACTGAAAAAGATCCTCTTAATATCTTAGAGATCTACCTTACCCGGTGGAAGTGTGAGGAGAGTTTTCGTTTCATAAAACAAAGCTATAATCTGGAGGATGTGAGGGTTCAGAGTTATATAGCCTTAAGGAACACGGTGTCTTTTGTGATGGCGGTATTCTTTTTTGTTAGCGTTGTTCTGGCAGCAGGCATGAGACTTAGAATACTTCTTAAGAAAGTGTATGAGAAAGCAAAAAGGTTATTCGAAATACCACCCTTCAAACAGTATGCTATTTGCGATGGGATCTATAACCTTCTTTGGGGAGGAAAATTTTCGAGCTCGAAGGAGTTACCTGTTAGTCAAACGCCTCAATTGACTTTACCTTTTGAGATTTCCTCCTTTTAAAAATTTTGGGGAAACTCCTGGATGGAGGTGAGACCCCCTTGACAAAATTTTTTTTTGCTCTATAATGGAGCCTGGTGGTAAAAAGTGGAGTGAAGTGGAGCAAAGCAAGGAGAATTAAATGTTCACGGGAGAATACCACCATACCATAGACAAAAAGAACCGACTCATCATTCCCTCCCTTCTGCGTCAACAGGTTAAACGGGGTGAAAATAGGTTTATCATTACCCGGGGATTGGACAGGAGTCTATTTCTCTACCCTCTATCGGAATGGCAAAATCTGGGAGATCGATTGCGGAGCCTCTCTACCACTAAGTCCAATGCCCGGGCCTTTCTAAGACTTCTCTTCTCTGGAGCTCATCCAGTTCAGCCAGACAGTCAAGGAAGAATCACCTTGCCACAGACTTTAAAGGATTTTGCCCAAATTAAGGAGAAAGTTGCTGTAATTGGCGCTTTCAACAAGATAGAGATCTGGAGCGAGGAACACTGGGATAAGTACTACCGGGAGCAGAGATCCGTCTTCGAGGAGTTATCGGAGAAGATTATGGACGTGGAGATTTGAAATTTCTTCATCAGCCGGTGATGGTCAGACAGGTTCTCCACTGGCTCGCTCCAGAGGAGGGAGATGTTTATGTTGACTGCACTATAGGGACAGGTGGCCACAGTAAGGCCATCTTGGAAAAAGCAAAGGGAAGAATTAGCTTAGTAGGGATAGATCGGGACGAAGAAACTCTCAAAGTAGCTGACAAAGCACTAAAGAAGTATCAATCACACGTTAGCCTGGTTAAAGCAAACTTTAAACATCTCCCTCAAGTTCTAAGAGAGAAAAGGATAAGAGAGGTAGGCGGTATCCTTTACGATTTAGGACTGTCTTCTTTTCAGTTAAAGAATCAAGAGAGAGGCTTTAGTTTTCGCTGGGCTGCTCCTTTAGACATGAGAGTGGACAGGTCACAGAAAATAACGGCCGCTCATCTGGTAAACAGCCTCTCGGTGGCTGAACTAGAGGACATCTTTTTGAAGTTGGGGGAAGAGAGATGGGCCCGGCGGGTAGCAGAATTTATGGTTCGACAGAGAGAAAAATCGCCTCTCAAGACCACCTCGGATCTGGTAGAAGTGGTAAGAAAAGCTATTCCATCTGAGGTGCGGAAAAAAAGAAGGATACATTTTGCTACTAAGATTTTTCAGGCTTTACGAATCCAGGTAAATCAAGAACTTGAAAATATAAAGACTGCACTTCCGGCCAGTTTTGATCTCCTGCGACCTGGGGGAAGAGTCTGTGTGATTAGCTATCATTCCTTGGAAGACAGGATAGTTAAAAGGGAATTTAGTAGAGGAGAAAAGGATAGGCTGAAAATCTTAACCAAGAAGGTGGTTAAACCCTCGTTGGATGAGATTCTAGCCAATCCAAGTGCTCGTTCGGCTCGGCTAAGAGCAGCGCAAAGGCTACAAAATTGAGGTGGTTTTTATTAATCCTCGTTTTTGTTTTGGGATTGGTAGGGATAGAGGTGTACAAGCACACAGAATTGATCAGGAACAGCTACGCCGTGCAGGGACTTCAAAGTGAGATAAAAAATGTGGAGAAAAAGAACGGAGTTTTAAAAAGAAAAATTTCGACCTCCTTATCCTTGAGAAGACTGGAAGCTTATGCGCGCAAGAGGCTTAACTTAAGGGAACCCGAGGAAGTAAGATTTATTAGAGAAAAACTACCCCGGGATTAAAAAGTTCCCTTGGAGGAGATTTTCTTGGCTAAAGAAAGAGATGGTAAGGCCCGCATCTATTTACCCTTTTTTCTCCTCTTTATTGCTCTGATTATTTTGGAGGCGCGTTTATACGATCTACAGATTCTAAACCAGCAGGGATTTTTTCGGCAGGCGAGCAAGGAACAGGCAAAATTAATAAAGATTTCTCCCAAAAGGGGAGCAATCTATGATCGAAACCGAGAAAAGCTAGCCGTTAATATCCCTTCTTATTCTCTTTATGCTCGTCCGGGAAAGATTTCTCATCCTAAGGAAGTAGCCCGAAAACTATCTCCCATCCTAAAGATGAGGGTTTCCAGCCTGACAAAGAAATTGAGACAGAAGAAGGTCTTTGTTTGGTTAAAAAGAAAGCTCTTCCCGGCCCAGAAAAAAAAAGTTGAAGCACTTGGGCTCAAAGGGATCGGATTTGTGGAGGAAAGCAAAAGATTTTATCCTCAGAGGGAACTGGCCTCTTCTCTTTTAGGATTCGCGGGAGTGGACAATCAGGGATTGGCCGGGATAGAGCTTTCTTATAATAATGATCTCCAGGGAGAGGCAGGTCATTTCTGGATAAAGGAAGATGCTCTGGGTTACGAAATCCTCTTTGCTAAAGAGACTCTTCAGGATCTAGTTCCCGGTAAGGATTTGGTCTTGACCTTGGATAATGTCATCCAGTCCATAGTAGAACAGGAATTATCCCTTACTTTAAAGAAAACTAAGGCCAAATCTGCGGAGGCCCTCTTCATGGATCCTCAAACAGGTGAGATTCTTGCTCTAGCCAATAAACCCGATTATGATCCTAATTATTATTCCGAATATTCATCTTTCGCCAGAAAGAATAGGGTAGTTCAATCCCTCTATGAGCCTGGTTCATCTTTCAAACCCTTTACTGTGGGTGCTCTGTTGCAAGAGGGCCTAACAAATATAGATGAGAAGATTTATTGTGGGGAATCAATCAGGGTAGCTAATCACCTATTTCATGACTGGAAGAATTTCGATCGAGACCTGAGTGTTACTGAGATTTTTCAAAATTCTTCCAATGTTGGGATAATCACGTTAGCAAGCAGGATGAAAAAGGAGAAATTCTGTGAATACCTTCGCCTTTTCGGCTTCGGAAGCCGAACCGGGGTAGATCTTCCCGGAGAAGCTACAGGAATTGTCAGATCTCCTTTGCAATGGTCACTTACCGACCCACCTTCTATCTCTATCGGCCAGGGAATTGCGGTCACTCCTATTCAGATGGTTATTGCCTTCTCTGCTCTCATAAATGGAGGGAAACTTCTAAGACCTTTTGTGGTTAAATACGTGTTTAGTCCACAGGGGAAAATAATTAAAGAGAACCGACCCCTGGTGATAAGAAGAGTTGGCTCCGAGTCTTTATCCCAAACCATGAAATCACTTTTGGAAAGGGTAGTAGAGGCTGGAACGGGAAGGAGGGCAAGAATCACCGGCTATTCTATGGGAGGAAAGACAGGGACGGCGCAGATCCCTGCGCGTAATAGAAGAGGGTACCTTCCCAACAAGTACATTGCCTCCTTTATGGGTTTTGCCCCCGTAGACTCACCCAGAATCGCCGGAATTGTGGTAATTAAAGAGCCTACGGGGGCATACTATGGCGGAGAGGTTGCGGCACCTCTTTTTGGAAGAATGATGAAAAGAGTTCTACCTTATTTAAACATTTTACCTCAAAAGGGGGAGTTGGTCAAGGTAAAGGGAAGGCAGCCCTCTAATAACAGGAACCTGAAGAGAGATCTAACCTCGCTTTTTTCCTCAGCGTTAGCTAATCTAAATGGATCATGGCTGAGTAAAGTATCTAAAGGTATTTTCTCTTATGAGGCCCTGAGGCGCGCTATTTTGAAGCATCAAAGTTTCAAGAATTCCGGAGATCAAGAAATATAATCGCGCAGTTCCCTGCTCTAGAATAAGGGGGTTTTAAAAATGTCAAAAACTTCAAAGCAATATGGTGGGTCTGGAGTCCGGCAGGCCTCTTTTGAGAGGCTAAGAGGTGTCTCCAATGGTGAAATTGGTAAAGATCCTGCGGTGAAAATAAGAGAAGCTCGAGATGAGATACTTACTGAAATAAGGAATAAAGAACTAGGGGAAATTAGTCAAAAAGTAGAGAGGCTGAGGACGGAGATCCAGAATACCAATCTAGCTTTGGAGAATTGCCGGAAGAGATTGGATTTTTTTATAGCCAGGATCAAAGAGCTAAAAACGGAGCGCAGGGAACTGAGAAGTAAGATAAATGAGATAGCTACCGAACGAGCCCGGCTGATTATTCGAAGAAACGAACTAGAGAGAAGCGGTTCCTCGATTTCTTCAGGAAAATATTAATGTTTAGAGGATTTATACGAGCATCGAGGGACTTTCCCCGGACCGAAGGTGGCGCAGCCAGGAGCCTTATATCAGCTACCTTAACGAGTCAGCTATGCAGGTTTTGAATTGAGGGGGAGCAGCGAGCATAGCGAGCGTTGAGGGGGAATGTTTCCCCCCTCAAAGTCCTCACGTCTTTCCCGAGACGAGAAGACGAGTAGAAACTACCTAAAAGCTGATATACAGTGACGAAAGGGAAAAGTCCCGAGATCTTCCTTGACTAAATATTAATCAAAATTACTATGGGGAAAAAGAGGGATCCTTGAATTTAAGAGAGCTTATCACCGACGTAGAGGTAGAGAAAATAGCTGGCAATCCCAATTGGGAAATAGAGGGAGTAACCTATGATTCAAGGAAGATTCAGCCAAACTACTTGTTTGTAGCTATTTCTGGCTTCAAAGAGGATGGCCATCACTTTATTCGTGAGGCCATAGAAAGAGGAGCCAAGGCAGTAATAGTAGAGAAAGAGGTCCAAATCCCCTTCCCACATGTAGCTTCAGTCAAAGTCCCTTCCTCGAGATTAGCATTAGCTCGGATCTCTAGTCGCTTCTATGGATTTCCTTCGGGGCAGATACTCATGATTGGAATAACCGGTACTAATGGTAAAACTACTACCACGTACTTGCTCGAGTCTATTCTCAACCAGTGTGGTTTCAGGGTAGGAAAGATATCAACCATCGATTATAACCTGGGAAGGGGATTTTCCTTTTCTTCTATTACTACCCCCGAGTCGGAAGATTTGCAACGAATGATCAGGGAAATGGTGGATGAAGGTCTTGACTATGTGGTACTGGAAGTCTCCTCGCATGCTCTTGTTCTTCACAGAGTTGAGGGGGTAGAATTTGACTGGGCTGTATTTACCAATTTTTCTCCGGAGCACCTCGATTTCCACAAAAACCTTGATGAGTATTTGGAAGCCAAAATCTCCTTGTTTAGATCACTGGACAAACCCCGAAGAAAGAAGCCACCTAAAGGTGCCATAGTTAATGTGGACGATCCTGTGGCAAGCTATATCATGTCTGGAACTCTTTGCCAGATAATCACCTATGGGATTAAGAAAGAGGCTAACGTTCAGGGAAAGATTTTGAAAGTCAATGATAACGGGGTTCATTTTATCCTGGAGGCTGAGAGGAGCGACAAAATAAATCTATCTCTTCTCGGGGTCCACAACGTTTATAATGCTCTGGCCGCCGCCTCAGTGGCCATGGGAGAAAAAATTCCTTTTGCTCTGATCAAGGCCGGACTTGAGTCTTTAAGAAGGATCCCCGGCAGGCTTGAACCTGTTGAAAACCCACAGAGCTTCAGGGTTTTTGTGGATTACGCTCATACCCCGGATGGTTTGAAGAAGGTATTACAAGCTTTGCGGGGAGTGGCTCAGGGGAGGTTGTTGGTGGTATTTGGCTGTGGCGGCGATAGAGATACCCAGAAACGTCCCCTTATGGGCAAAGTAGCTCTTAAATTAGCTGACTATTCAATTATTACTTCTGATAACCCCAGGAGCGAGGATCCCGAACAGATTATTGTTCAGATTGAAAAGGGAATAGAAGAGGCTGGAGGAAAAAGAGAAAGAGATTATCTGGTTATAGTCGACCGCAGAGAAGCCATAAAGGAAGCTCTAGAAAGGATGAAAAAGGAAGACACCCTTCTTATTGCCGGCAAAGGTCATGAAAGGGTTCAAATTTTTAAAGATAAGGTAGTAGAGTTCGAAGATAGAAAAGTAGTGCAAGATTTGCTTGGGAGAGAATAATATGATATGATGAAACTGTGATATTGCAAGGTCGAAAGAGTAGAGCGAGCCAATGCAGGATAACTTTTCCATCCGGGAGATAGTGAAAGCTACCCAGGGCAGACTAATAGGAAAAATTCCTCCTATCTCCTCCATCTCACCTCATCAAATCCGCACCGACACCCGAAAACTTCAAAAGGGGGACCTTTTTGTTGCTCTTGCGGGTAAGAAGTTCGATGGACATCAGTTTGTTGAAGAATCTGACAAAAAGGGAGCCTGTGGAGCCATTGTCTCTGAGCCAATTTATCCCCCGAAGGAAGATTTTTTCCTCCTTAAGGTGAAAGATACCCTCCAGGCGTTACAGGAGCTGGCCAAATATCATCAGAGGAGACTGGGCTTACCTCTCATAGCAGTAACGGGTAGTAATGGCAAGACCACAGTTAAAGAAATGATCTGGCAGATTCTATCCCAGCAATATCCAGTTTTGAAATCGGAAGGAAATTTTAACAATCAAATTGGAGTTCCCCTCTCCTTACTTAGGCTTTCGTCCTCTCATAGATTGGGAGTTCTTGAAATGGGGATGAATTCCCGAGGAGAGATCCAGCGCCTGGCTGAGATTGTTGAACCTCGCATTGGGGTGATTACCAATATCCATCATAGTCATGTGGGTTTTCTGGGAGGTCTAGAACAAATTAAAGAAGCCAAGGCGGAAGTCATTCCTCTGCTAAACAGGGACCCTACCAATTGGTTAGTTTTAAACAGTGATGGTGAATGGACTCCTGAACTAATCTCAAGAGCTAGATGCAAAGTAATCACCTTTGGGGTTGGCCCAGGATCAGACGTGAGGGCAGACCATATCCAAAACGACCACGGAGTTAGGGAATTTACTCTGACTTCCAAGAAAGGGAAGATTCCCATTCATCTGGGTGTTCCTGGAGAATATAACGTATCTAATGCGTTGGCTGCCTCGACAGTAGCCCTCATCCTGAGAGTTCCTTTACCTACCATAGCTCGGACTCTATCAAACTTTCAGACTCCGCCTATGCATTCCCGGATATACCTCCTGGGCAAATATAAAGTAATTGATGACTCGTATAACGCTAATCCAGAGTCCATGGAACAGGCTTTAAAACTGCTAGCCGAAATGAGAGGGGGTCGGAAAATAGCCATCCTGGGAGATATGTTGGAGTTAGGAGAGGCGGCAGAATTGTTTCACTATAAAATTGGAAGTCTGATAGGAAAGTTAGGCATCCAGGCTTTGTTTGCTCTGGGGAAATACTCGTATAAGACAGTGGTCGGGGCAAAAGACTTCGGGATAAGAGAAGCTTTCTTCTTCCGGAACAAGCGCAGCCTGTTGGAGAAGTTACTCACTTTTCTTAAGGAAGAAGATTGTCTTTTGGTTAAGGGCTCAAGAGAAGCGAGGATGGAGGAGATCATTGGCAGATTAAGGATGAGATTATGTTGTTCTACGTGACTTCTTCTCTATGGGTGCGTATGGCAGGAGCGGCTGTTCTTTCCCTAATTTTGAGCCTCTGGGGGGGCAGGATAGGGATAAGGAAATTCAAAGAGGCAGGATGGGTGGATCATGGTCGTAGGTTCACTCCTTCCACTCATTACGGGAAAAAAGGTATCCCGGTGGGAGGAGGGATTTTCATCGTCGGGGCCCTTCTTTTGAGCCTTCTTGTCTTTGGCGATTTCACCAATAGGCTAATTCTTCTTACTCTCTTGGTTTCACTTTTTCTGGGATTGATAGGATTTTGGGATGATGAGATCAAAATATTAAGAGAGAGCTCCCGAGGTCTTAGGATTAGAACTAAATTAGTCATTCAGCTGATTCCAGCCCTTGCAGTTGGGATTTTTCTTTATTCTCGGTCTTTTTTTGATAGTAGGCTCCTCATTCCTTTTACCGGAATTAGTCTAGCCATAGGGTGGGGATACCTCCCTTTGATGGTACTCATCTTGGTGGGTGTTCCCGTTAGCGTTAACATTACCGATGGGCTGGATGGATTAGTTGGTGGGTGTATGCTGTTTGCCGGAATAGCCTACGGTGTTTTAGCGTATGTGGCAGGATCTACTTATTTTCATACCAATCTAAACCCCTACTATGTCCCCGGGGCAGAGGAGATGGTGGTATTCTGGGCGGCTCTTCTGGGGGCAACTCTGGGATTTTTATGGTACAATCGCTACCCGGCTAAAGTATTTATGGGAGAGACAGGAGCCCAATTTCTAGGAGGAGCCCTGGCTATGACCGCTATCTTGATAAAAAGAGAAATACTGCTTCTTGTCATTGGAG
>JBHIEA010000069.1:0-8694 GCA_046760365.1 bacterium | reverse complement strand
ATTTTATGGGCAACAGCACAAGTTGTACCGGTTCCCACGAAGAAATCCATAACTATCTCGCCAGGTATAGTTGTAAGATCTATAACTCTATGAATCAACTCTTCGGGTTTCTTTCCGCTTTTTAAATACACGCCTCCTTCTGGTTCTAACCCGGTTGTCTTTATATCCACCCACAAATCACAGATGCTCGTTTTTAAATAATCCTCTGCAAACAATAATTGGACTCGAGGTCTCATTGTATTAGCGTCATAATCAGATTTGACGATATAGAGTTTTCTATCACGACTAGACAATACAGAAAATACATTATTTTTGTTAAATTTTTTCTTTTTATCAACCAAGGCTTTAACGCTATCCGATGCGGCAGTTCTAACAATTCTATAGGCATTTTCATATTTCCATTCTAACTGTTCTTCTCTTGATACCTTTAGTTGCTTTAATTTGGTATTTACAGAGACAAGTTTTATATTCTTTAATATCTGATCCAGCTTTTCTAAATCGCTCTCTTCTATATGTTGCTTACTAGACAGCATATCAATAAAATCTTTATCCTCTTTGCGAAATTCTTCTAAAAATATGTTGTATTCGCTGTCCCACCTCTCCTTTCTTATTTTAATGGGATTAAATTTTAGTTTACCTTTTCTATAAACAAGTAGATATTCTTTGTATTTTGGGTAGTCGAATCTCTATGTGTGACATTTTCTTACCTGATGTTTCGGACATTTTAACTGCTATACAGTTTACAAATTCCCCTCTGTCAAAAATCTCATCACATAAAACTTCTAAGTAAGCTTGTTCCACGTCATCTATCTGTATAAAAATTACTCCACCGTTACAAAGTAATTCTTTTGCTACCTTTAATCTATTTTCCATAAATGTTAGCCAAGAAGAATGTTTAAAGCTATCATTATAAAAAGTGTCTACATCACGGTTATAAAGTGGATCAATGTAAATCAGCTTCACCTTTCCAGCGAAGCGTTTTTTGAGAGAGTGAAGGACTAAAAGGTTGTTGCCTTTGATAATAAGATTGTCTTTAATATCACCCGTCTCATCAGTTCTAAATCCCTCTAGTTTATGCTCGCCATTTTTATCAATTCTTTTCGCGTTGATAAAAACCTTTGGGTCAAGAAGACGACTGATTTCATCCGGCGCTAAAATTTCATTCCAGAAAATCTCATCTCGCTTTTGATCCTCTTTTGTCATTCCGCCTTCCAAA
Organism: bacterium; assembly: GCA_046760365.1. GTDB lineage: Bacteria > Aerophobota > Aerophobia > Aerophobales > AE-B3A > AE-B3B. The sequence continues at coordinate 7,478 of JBHIEA010000069.1, read as the reverse complement.
ACGCAATCCTTATAGGGCCAAGAAAGCACAACTTCTTTTTTCTCGCTTAAATAATCATCTCCCAAGGTTAAACCAATTTTGTTTTTAAAAGCAGTATAAGAGTCCAGCAAGAATTGCTTGTTGGAAACAAAACGGACCAATTTATCTTTGTCAAAAACAAGCGCTCTATCTACATCGGCGAAAAATACTCCCTTCATCTTTTTATCTGACAAAAGAAGTTTAATAAGGTCTTTATCCAGCTTTAAGGCAAGCTCAATTATCTTATTCTTCAAAAGCTCGCCTTCACTGACTAAACGCTCATCTTTTTGAAGCAAGGTTTTTAGATTGTCTAATAAGTTTTCCATAGTTTTACTTTAATAAATCATCAACGCTAAACCAAGCGCTTTAGCTAATTTTTGTAACGTGTCAATGGTAGGATTTGTGATACCGCCTGACTCTAGCTTTATCACTGAATTATAAGAAACATCGGCCAGTTTAGAGAGGCGGTCTCGAGATAAGCCCTTTTGTTTTCTTAGCTTTTTTAGGTTTTTGCCTATTTGTGAAATCTCTCTTTGCATTGTAGTATCAAGCTAAAATTATCGCTTTGCAAGAAAACTTTTCAGAATTGAAAAATTTCCTAAAAAAGATTGGCTCGAACCAGGTTTTGAACAATCGCGAGTTTGCTATTGGACCTCGCGGACCTTGGAAAAAACTCTGTAATTTCGCCACTGAGCGCCCCCCTCAGAGCTCGACGCAAACTCTTATGTCAAATTTTTCAAAACATCCTATCTGGCTGGGGCGGGAGGATTCGAACCTCCGCGTGGCGGATCCAAAGTCCGCTGTGTTACCGCTTCACCACGCCCCATCCCTACATAGAAGCCTACTAGCATTGTACGACACTCACCCTCTCTTTAATCACCAGCCTCCTAATAAGGCCGAGATTAATCTATTTTTACTCAAGCACAAGATCAGTTACCGTACTTTTAATACCTTTAAGAGTTCGTAGTCTATCTATTACAACCTGCAAAATATCCTCGTAGCTGTCAGCCTCAATGGAAGCCAGAATATCCTGGTCTCCTGTGGTCAAGTCTGCCCCTTTTACTTCATCAAACCTTAACAAGGCATCTCTGACACTTCTTTCTTTCCCTGTCTCCACCTTGATTTTTAAGTAGGCCTTAGCCATGCTCCTCACCTCTTTTCCTCATTAATTTATGGAATTTGCATGAGTCCAACTCCGGCAGCCCTTACCTTTCGAGAAAGCGACGGGACCGGATAGGAAAAACCGGAAACGATGTGAACCCTTTTGGAAAAGGGCCGTCCAAAGGCAGCAGGCACGAGTGTAAGTGTGTGCCTATCTCACTATAACTTCATGTGATTGCCCGCTGTTTTCTCCAGCAGTTTTAATTTGGTGTCCAAGCTCATGGTGTTCCTGGGGTCAGCGCGGTCAATGATCAAGATCCCGGATAGATGATCGATTTCATGCTGGATTATGTGAGCCAGAAGATCCTCACCTTCAACCTTCACCGTTTCCCCATTCTCATTCCAGCTCTCTACCATAACCCTCTTTGATCTTCTTACCCTGACCATAACCTCTGGTAGAGAAAGACATCCTTCCTCGAGAACGCTGTCCCCTTCCCTCAACAAAATTAAAGGATTGACTAATTTTAGCGGATTATTATCACCCAGATCCACCACAATAAGCTGAAGATCAATTCCCACCTGGGGAGCAGCTAGCCCTATTCCTTGAGCTTTGTACATGGTCTTTGCCATTTGCTGCAGGATTTTTCTTTCCCTCATCCCCACACTCTCTACTCGCCTACACCGAGTCCTCAGAATTGGATCTCCATATTTTCTAATTTGGTAAACTCCCACTTTTTCTATCCTTTGACTGGTATGTTCTTCTCATTTACCAAGACCATTTTTGGCTTTAGAGTCCTGGCTTCTTCCTCAGTAACTACTGCATAAGAGATGATTATCACCTTGTCGCCTACCTCGGTTAATCTTGCCGCGGCTCCGTTCAAGCAGATTACGCCCGATCCTTTTTCTCCTTTGATGGCATAAGTACTAAATCTTGCTCCATTACTCAGATTGAATATCTCTAATCTTTCTCCGGGTATAATGTTGGCGGCCTCCATCAGTTTCTCATCGATGGTAATACTACCCTCGTATTGAAGTTGAGTTTCAGTAACTCTAGCTTCATGTATTTTTGATTTATACATGATCCTGAACATAAAAGTCCCTTTTTTCGCTTATTTTACTTATAGAACAGCAGAAGTCAAGAAGACGCGCTCCGGTTTCCGGGAAACCGTCTTCTTTTTGCTGCCCGGCGAGGTGTTTTCCATAAGGCAGCCCCGTGATCTCGGGTCTATGAGCTCTAACGCATAAGTTCTTCTTAAGGCTTCTGATGTATCATGAAGGCCCCTGGGGGACAAATTCTACCGGGCCACAGTATACAGACAAGGGCAGAACTTAGCGGTAGCCATTGGAAACACACCGAGCACAGGGCAGTCTCAAACTTTTTCCTTGGGAATCAAGAAAATGAGGGAAAAAATTAGGTGAGAGAAAAGATTTTTATAACCCCAGTCTGGGACAAATCCGCTTCATTGAATCAAGAACATTCTGGATGTGTACCTCTAAACCAATTCCAAGGTCTCTTGCTCCCTGCTCAATGCACTCCCGATCCACACCTCTAGCGAATGCTTTATCTTTCCACTTTTTCCTTACTGACTCAACCTCTACATCCCTGAGCTTCTTTGAAGGTCTAACCAGAGCAACCGCCACCACCAAGCCGGTCAACTCATCCACCGCATAGAGAGTCTTATCCAATAGAGTTTCTCGCCTCACCTGGGTGTGGTCTCCATGAGCCAAAATGGCATGAATCATAGGCTCGGGGTATCCTTTCTTTCGTAGAATATCAACACCCCTGAAGGGATGATCTTCCATGGAAGGATACTTCTCATAATCGAAGTCGTGAAGTAATCCCGTCACTGCCCATTTTTCTGGAGACTCGCCAAATCTCTTTGCATAATCGAACATACATGCCTCTACCGCAAGAGCATGCTTGATCAGATTCTCATTCTTGGTATACTGTCTTAACAGTGAAAGGGCTTCTTCCCGGGTTGGCCAGCTCATCAATCCCTCTCCTTAAAAATCTTGTAGCGAGTAACGGTAAACCTTTGGATGTCCAACTCTTCCACAGATGTCCCGCCCAATCCAGCTTTCTGTTTGGCAATTTCTAGCTGTTGCTCAACCGTATCTACCCCTTCCAGATCCGGCAGTAATAGACCTCTCTGCCATCCTTTACTCACGATCACTCCATATTTTTTGGGATGTAGCTCGCTCTTGGATTTAACTCTCTCCGGTTTGCTCAGAACATCCACTGAGATCTCTAGATCTTTTATTTCACCAGGATCTACCGGAGGAAAACGAGGGTCCTGGGTGGCGGCACTAATGGCGTTCTTTATAATCTCGTGGGTCAGACTATCTTGAGTGGGAAGATAGGTGCCAATGCATCCCCGTAGTTTTCCCTTTTTATGCAAGGACACAAAGGTACCTGCCTTTTTTTGGAATGCTTCGGGAATTTGGGTAGGGGGAGAAATCACCTTCCCACTACGAACATACTCTTCTATAGTCCTCTTAGCCAGAACAACCGGAAAATCCTCCTCCTTCATTGGTTCACCTCTCATTTTTTAAATGCAGGCTAGAGTCTTGATACCATGCATCACTAAATTAGACCAGTTAGAGCTCTTAGCCTCCTGCTTCTCCTAGAATAAATCCTTTCCTAATCTGATATCCTATTGTGAAATCATACCCGGAGATAGGATTTCGATTGGGTAGCTGAACTTCCTTAACCAAAAGGGGTGCATCTCCTGCTCTTACCAGGAAACCTTCCGACTTACATATCTGGATAATCTGACCCGCGAGCGCCGCTTTCTCTAGATTTGAATTTCTTCCCCATGGTTCTGTGCGCCAGATTTTAATCCTCATTCTTTTTCCCCTTAGCCGAACAAAGGTTGAAGCGCCCGGGTAAGGATTTAATCCTCTCACCAGATTATGGATAGTTAAGCCTGATTTTGACCAATTGATCAAACTATCAGCCTTTTCTACTTTAGGAGCATAGGTTGCTTCAGCCTCCTCCTGACGTTTATACTGGAGCTTTCCTCTCTTTATGAGCTCTATAGCCTCATCCAAGAGCTCAGCCCCTAGATGCGAAAGCCTTTTCTCCAGATCCCCAGTGGTTTCAAGATTACTGATAAGAGCCTTTCTTTGGAGAATTATTCGGCCCCGGTCTACTCCTTTTTCCACTTTCTGGATAGTCACCCCGGTTTCTCGTTCACCATTAATTATGGCCCAGGGAATAGGGGCAGGACCTCTATAACGGGGCAGGAGAGAAGGATGGACATTAATGGTAAGTAATTTAGGGATCAATAGAAAATCGGGGCCCAGTATTTGCCCAAAAGCGACCACTACTACAACATCCGGCTTCAACCTCCTCATTTGATTAATGAAAAAGGGGTGGTTTACATCCTCGGGCTGGTAAAGAGGAAGTCCTTTGTCTTGGGCTAATCTTTTCACTGGAGGAGCGGCCGATCTTCTTCCTCTCCCTGAAGGACGATCAGGCTGAGTAATAACCCCCACAATTTCTTCCCTTTCATTCAAACTGACAAGCGGGGGACAGGCAAACTCGGGAGTTCCTAAGAAAAGAATGCGCATCCTTACCCCATAAAGAAAATCCCTGCCCTCGCGGGTGACAAAGAAATCTTTGAGTCGAGACTTCAAGGGGGTATCCTCTCAGATATATTATGCTTCTCCTTGCGACAAGGCTGCATGCCACATCTGAAGTCAGATTCCCGCATCAAATGTGTTGGCTCAAAGTTCCTCCAGTCACCGGTAGGGCAGGGACTAATAGGCTTCTATCCCTTTTCTCTGAAGTTTGAGCATCCTTCTTCTTTGTCTTCGAATGGCCTTAAGTTTTTTTCTTCGCTTCCTCTCCGCTGGTTTTTCATATTCTCGATGTCTCTTAATCTCCGAGGTTAAGCCTGATTGTTGACATCGTATCTTAAAACGCTTTAAAGCCTGTGAGAAAGAGCCATAGTCGTCGACCTTCACTGTAACCAAACTCTCTGCACCTCCTTCGTCGTTTTACATAATATAATACATTTTTAGAACAAGTCAAGAAGTATCCTGGGATCTGAGTGGCTAAAATGTCCTCTCCTGTACCCTCTTTTTACTGAGATTAAGCCTTCCCAACTCATCAATACCGATAAGCTTTACCCAGATCTTATCGCCTACCTTCACCACATCAGAAACATTCTTTACGAATTTATCACTAAGCTGGGAGATATGAACGAGACCTTCTTTTCCCGGCATGATTTCTACAAAGGCGCCAAAATCAGTTACCCGCTTTACCTTACCTAGGTAAACCTGTCCCACCCGGGGTTCCCTGATTAAACCTTTGACCATCATCAGAGCCTTATTTGCTCCATCTTCGTCCGGCGAGCTTATGGTCACCTTTCCTTCCAGATCATCTATATCGATCTCCACGCCCGTCTCTTTGATAATCCCTTTAATAATCTTCCCCCCGGGGCCAATAATATCGCCAATCTTATCCAGGGGAATGGTAAGGGTAGCAATTCTAGGAGCGTAGCTAGAAAGTTTCGATCGAGGTTTACCGATTACCTTTTCCATTTCTTTCAAAATCAAACCCCGGGCAACTTTTGCCTTATACAGAGCTTCTTCCACAACCTTTATACTAACCCCTGAGACCTTGATGTCTAGCTGGAGAGCAGTAATGGCTTCCTTTGTTCCGGCTACCTTGAAATCCATATCTCCCAGGTGATCTTCCAGGCCCTGAATGTCGGTTAAGATAACAACCTTGTTAGCTTCCTTAATCAGACCCATCCCTACACCGGCTACCGGCTCGGAGATAGGAACTCCGGCATCCATTAAGGAGAGACTTCCTCCACAAACTGATGCCATAGAAGAGGAGCCATTTGATTCAAGAATGTCAGAGACCAGCCTTATAGTATAGGGGAAGAGTTTTTCATCAGGAAGAACAGGAAGAAGAGCCCTTTCGGCCAGAAAACCATGTCCTATCTCTCTTCTGCCCGGACCTCTCAAAAATCGAGCCTCTCCCGTGGAAAAGGGAGGAAAATTGTAATGAAACATAAATGTTTTGGAGATTTCCCCCTTGTGCAGCCCATCAATTATCTGCTCATCGGAAGAGGTACCCAAGGTGGTCACCACCAGAGATTGGGTTTCTCCTCTGGTAAAAAGTCCCGATCCGTGGACGCGGGGAAGTATCCCTACCTCACAGTGAATAGGTCTTACTTCACCAACTCCACGAAGATCCCATCTTTTTCCCTCCTCAATGATAAGCTCCCTCATCTTTCTTTTCTTTAGTTCATCGAGTATCTCCAGAAAATCCTTCTCTCTTTCCGGATAGTCAGATAAGAACTTCTCCAAAACTTCCTCTTTCACGCGCTCAAAGTAGCTATCTTTTTGGTCTTTGGTCCAATCAGGTTCGATGGCTGCGACCTTATCCTCAGCAAAATCTGTTATTTTCCTTCTAATCTCTTCTTCAATTTGATAAAGAGGAAACTCCCTTTTCTCTTTTTTTGCCTGGCCAATAAACTCTTCCTCTATCTCAATTATTCTCTGAATATAGGAGTGAGCCACCTGGAAAGCCTCTAGAACAACTTCTTCGCGTACCCGGTTGGCATGCCCCTCCACCATAATCAGTCCTTCCTTATTTCCTACTACCACAAGATTGAGCTCACTTTCTTTGAGCTGGTCATCCCGAGGATTGATAACCAACTCTTCTTTTATTCTACCCACTCTTACTCCGCCGATGGGTTGACCACAGGGAAAGCCAGCCAAGGAGAGGGCGAGACAAGATCCAATGATACTGAGAACCGCAGGTTGGTTGGACTCACCAGCCGAGAGAACTGTAGCAATCACCTGAACTTCATTTCTGAAACCATCGGGGAAAAGAGGACGAATAGACCTATCTATCAACCGACTGGAAAGGATCTCCTCATCGGATGGTCTTCCTTCTCGTTTGAAAAAGCCCCCGGGAATCTTTCCCACCGCATAAGCTTTCTCCCGATAATCTACGATTAAAGGAGCAAATCCCTCATCTTCCTGAATCATGGAAGAGATCACTGCTGTAGTTAGAACTATAGTATCTTCGTATTGAACCAGTACCGCGCCGCTACTTTTCTTGGCTACTTTACCGGTTTCCAAAATTAAGGTTCTTCCCTCTAGCTTCTTTTCTATTCTAGTGATGTTATTTTCTTCCATCGGTTACCTTCTTAACCCCAGGGTTTTTATCAAATTCTGGTATCTTTTAACATCCTCACTCCTCAAATAATTGAGGAGTTTCCGCCGCCGCATCACCAACTGAACCAGTCCTCTCTTAGAACTTTGATCTTTTTTATGCTTGGCCAGATGCTCAGTCAAATTACTGATCCTCTCGCTAAGCACCGCTACCTGAACCT
>JBHIEA010000068.1:0-8783 GCA_046760365.1 bacterium | reverse complement strand
CAAAAGCCGCAGAGACGCCCGAAAAACGCCGAAAATTACCCAGACTTCCCCTCTCTATTTCTTACATATAAATGTGCTTCTCTCAATATAAATCTGCTATTTTTCTTTCAATAATGCTTCGATTCGGGCGAGATCGTATTTTGCATCCAGTTTGGTGAAAATCTCACGGGCACTGGACAGGTGCTCTTTTCGCTCTTGCTCTTTGGCGTGCCTCCCTATCTCATAATGAGCCAATCCTTCATCATAAGGCATCTCGAACTTTACGGCAGCATCAAGACTATTTCTCCATGCTTTCCAAGCACGATTGGGCTTGCCAGCGAGCCAATCACAGAGACCCTGCCAGAGTAAGGCGCTTGACTGGCCAATCGGAAACACCTTTGCGTATTTGTTCAAAGCTTTGCAGGCTTGACGAGCTAGCTCTGCAAGCAATTTTCTCCTCTCAGGCTCTTTACTGCTGCAGTCTTCCCAGAGAGTCAAGAAGACTTCAGTAACACAAGGATAAGCCCTTAATGAGGCATAGCGAGGATCAGATTGCGCAGAAATTTGAAGGGCTATCTCTGCTGCTTCCTGGGCAAGCTGAAATCTATTTTGAATCAATCGTGCTCTCCCCAATATCGCGTAGCCACAGAGCTTTTCAAAGCGGTTTTCATCAGACAGAGTGCCAAAATCCACTGTAGCTAAAGAATCCACAGCTTCATCAATCCTGCCAAGCCGTAGCAGGCAGGAAGCCCTCCCAACCAGTCCATAGCATTGATTCACTACATCGCCGCGTTTCTGAGCTCTCTCTGCAACAGTTTCGAACTTTTTCACCGCTCTCTTGAAATCCCCCCGAAAATAGGCCATCAGCCCCTGCATAGATACACAGAGCTCCCAACGACGCCAATCCCCAATGCTCTGGAATATCTCGATGGCTCGGTAGAGATCATCTTCAACCCTCTTCCAGCCTCCAACCCCAGAACGGTAGACAGCAGTAGTCATCAATGTATATCCAGAAGTGGAATGTGGATCCACCATCTGAGCGATTTCCAGAGCCTTACGACCATAGTTTTTTGCAAGGCCGTGTAAAGAAACTACTCCAGCGCCCAGGCATAAATGGGCGTAATTTCTCGCCAACTCAGGGGAGGGTCCCGCACGTTCTGCGAGGTTGAGTGCACGAAGACCTGAGTAAATTGCCACGAATTTTTCCTGTGTTAAGTAGCATATCTCCGCTAGATGCTCGTAAATGCGGGCCACTTCTAAAAGGGAGCCACTCATCTCTTTTGAACGCCCAACAAACCTGGATGACCATAGAAGATGTATCATTTGGGTCATAACCTGCTTCAGCAGGCCAGCTATGAGACGAAAACCTCCTGTTGGTACCGGCCGGTCAAGCAATGCAATCGCATTCTGCATATGAGCACTGCTTTCTGCGACTCGGCCCGTTCCCAGGCAGGCTTCTCCTATTTGCAGCTCCCAGTGAGCCCGCTTCTCTGGGCTTCTTCCCGGAGGAGTATGCATGTCAAGCTCCATGGCATCCTCCAGGAAGCTGATAGCCTCCTTATAGGCATAACCTCGTAAAGCCTGCTCTGCGGCTTTCTCTAAATAGTCAATTGTCTTGGAGGCCTTTCCGGCAAGCTTGAAGTGCCTGGCCAATTGAACAGCTATCTGCCCCACCTGATCTCCATAAAGCGTCTCCAGCTCATTCCCTACCTGTTCGTGTTTATAGGCACGTTCCACCTCATCCAAGGAGTTGTAGAGATACCTCTGGAAAATGTTGTGCTGGAAGCGATACAAGGAGAGGCGCTGGCCATTCATCTGCCGAATTCCCTGCGCTTTCACCAAACGATGTCGCTTATCCAGCTCGCTGCTCAGCATGCGAATCATCTCATGGCCGTCGATTTTTTGCACTCTGGCCAGCACTTCGGCAGTAAAATCTTCCCCTTCTACGCTCGCCAAGGTGAGCGCTTCACGCAATTTCTGGGGCAGACGGTTAATACGTTCTCTTACTACAGCTTCCACTCGTGCAGGCATTGTTTCCCAATCTAAATCAGGTCCCTCAATCCATCTCCCTTCCTCATCCTTTACAATTATTCCCTGCTCCTGCATGCCTCGCAATAATTCTATAGTGAAGAGAGGATGTCCCTTAGTGTGTTCAAAGAGTGTATCACGGAATTTAGGGCTCAATCGGTTTGGTTCTGAGTCCAGGAATTCACTGATAAACTGGCGGTCTTCAGCCTGGCCTAGTTCTACCTCGAATTCCCCGAATTTTTTCTTGAATTCATTAATTACTGACTCGAGGGGATGCCTTTCACCAGCTCTTCCAAGAGCTACTTCATCAGGCCTGTAGCAACCTATAACCAAGATGCGGTTGCCCTCTAGCCGCTGGCCCATATGGAAGAGTAATTGAATGGAACCGGCATCAGCCCACTGCAGTGCATCCACTACGAGCAATAATGGACGTTTACGCGCCAAGGCATGAAGAACCCTTGTATACTGCTCAAAAAGGTCGCTCTGCTGCAAATTTGAAACAGTGCGTCCCATCGCTTTACGTTCTACTAATCTCTCCATTCTCTCCATCCAATCTGTCTTCTCAGGAGTAAAACCTGCAGTGCGAGATACTAAAGCCTCACCACCTACAAAGGTATCAATCAAACCTGGGCCAACATCTACCAGTGCCTGCGCTGAAATGGGGAGAAGATTCCACAATCGTGTAGCATATTCTCTGGAAATAGCTCCAGCCGCCCACTTTGATTCGACATCTCCAGTGAGCAGACCCATCATTTCACGGAAGGGTAGATAAGGATCACCCATACCAGTGTGGGCATTACAGCTACCATGAGAGACGATAAGGTCAGAGTGTGTTACTTGGGCCTGACGAGCAAACTCGCTGACGAGAGCTGTCTTTCCAGTACCCGCCTCTCCAGAGATAAAAACAACTCGCCCCTGACCTGTGAGAGTGATATCAAGAAACTGAGAGAGCTTTGCTAACTCATTCTTACGTGATACGAAAACAGGAACTTCCACTTCTTTAGGTTCCTCCTCTCGAGCGATGAATGGAGGAGGAGTATACACTTCTCTACGAATGAGAGTTGTGGGGATCCCTTTTTCAATATTCGTTAAATCAGAAAAGAGCTCCTCTATGCTCTGATATCTTTCCTCTCTGGCCTTTTCCAAACATTTCAAGTTGACCTCAGAGAGGTCATCAGGTAACTTATCATTGATCGCTCTAGGATGAGGAGGTAATTCTGTTTTATGCTTCATCGCGACACTAAAAGCAGAATCTCCTCCAAAAGGCACCTTCCCTGTCACCATCTCAAAGAGAATCACTCCCAATGAATAAATATCGGAGCGCTCGTCTGTATCTTCCCCTTCCACCTGCTCAGGAGACATGTATTCAGGTGTCCCGATAATTATCCCCGTAGCAGTTATTCCCTCCATCCTGAGCAGGCGAGCTATGCCAAAATCCATGATCCGAACTTTCCCTTCTCTGTCTATCATGATGTTTTGTGGCTTTAAATCTCTGTGCACAACACCCAAATTATGAGCTTCAGAAAGCCCCTCGCATATCTGTTTGGTTATGAGGAGAGATTTCTCTACAGGTAATTTTCCTACTCTTCTGATAAAACTCTTTAAGTCTTCCCCAGGAACATACTCCATAGTGATATAGTGAATCCCCTCTTCCTCTTCAAAGTGATACATGCGGCAGACATGCTTGTGGGAAATCTTGCGGGCTACTTTCAATTCGTTCCGGAATCTCTCAATCGTAGTCTCGTCAGCAGCTATCTCGGCTTTCAAGATTTTTAAAGCAATCTCTTCATCTATCTTCGTATCTACAACTCTGAAGACCTTGCCCATGCCTCCTCTTCCAAGTTCCTCGACAATCTCGTATCTTCCCGCAAAAGTTACTCCTCTCGTCAGTTCCATCTCAGGTTTCTTGTGAGGCTTTTTGGGTAGAGGAACCGTTTCCTCAGGTATGAGAAGCTGTGTTCCACACTTACCGCAGAAATGGGTATCAGGAGGATTCTCAAAATAGCAGGTAGGACATCTCATAGCCCATCTATCCTTTTGCTCGTTCGGGAAAAGAATAGCAATTAATGGAAGAATAGTCAATGCAAATTAATGAAGGATATTTCTTTTTTGTATGATTATGTAATTAGTTTCTACAAATCGGGGACAGGTTCTCCCTTTTTCTCTTTTCGGGCTGAGCTAAGCAATTTTAGTAATCGAGCGGAGAATATCTGTCCCCTTTTTGCTCGGTTCAGTCTTCTTCGAAGATATTTTTCTGCTTAGAATCCGAACCCGATACTCGCACCTAAGATGTTAATCTTAAAAAGAATTGTGATAACAAAGGCTGTGAGCTTTATATTCTTTGTCCTAAAACCCCCATTGAACTTGATTAGTAATGGTGGTCCAGCCTCTATATCTCCTTCCCCTGAAGAAAAAAAAGGCATAAGCACACCTCCTCCAGCAAAGAACCTGCTCAGCTTAAAGTTCAAAATCACACCCGGAGTTAAAATATAAGAATCAAATACAGGTACCTTCTTAAACTTATAGCTCCACACCTGGACTTCAGGACTGATCATCACATGCTTACCAAGATGGAAATCCACTTCTGCGCCCAAACTCACTAGCGCAAAGGCATCAAGACCCCCACCAAAGAGAGTAGTACCCAGATTAATGTTAAAACCAATCTTCCTTTCCTTTGCCTGAACCTGCTGGAAAGCTCCCCCAACCAATAATCCTATGACCAAGATTCCCATCATAAACTTTTTCATTAAATCCTCCTTTTTTAAATTTCTGCACATAGTGTAAATCCCCCAGAATGTAAAGTTGTCAAAAAATTATTAAAAGTTTGTTAAAAGTCTGTTAAGATTCAGACACTTTTTTGTTATTGTGTTGAAAAATTAGACTTCGTCCCAAAATTGCTTGAAGGCTGGGGTTCCACCAATTCTTAAGTCATTGTATTCTGGAGATGGCAGGACATGTCTCCCTCCTCGCTCCGCACCCGTCATCGCCTGGATTTCTTCATAAAACAATGCTTGAGTGCTGAAATAGGATTGGTAGGAGAAAACATAGCTGCCCTTTATTGGTCCCTCTCCTACCCCTATGCTGCGGGCGTTGCGGAGCCCCGCTCTTTCTCACATCTCCCATGTATTCCAAGAGAAAATCTTCATCCTGAATACAGTATCTCAATTTCAAATAAAAATCGATGATACTTGAAAGAGCGGGGCGTGCCACCCATCCTCTTTTATAAGGAAACTGCCATAATCACGGAAAAAAGATGATTACCAATTTATCTAGAAAATGGAGACAAGCCCCCCTATAGTGTAGTCATAAAAAACTACATTATGGTAATTATAAAAACTATTAATAAGAGTATGCAATACGAATTCTTATACCACCTCTAGGCCCAAAACCTAATTGCAGAGCTAACTCCTTCTGCAACTCTTTCTCCCGTAAATAATTCTGGTACATTCTTTCCGCCCGACTTTTTCTCATTAGACTATATACTGCTAGAGCTCCATAAAATGCTGCTCCAGAATAGGATTCTTCTTCACTGAAAAGACTAAATGAAGCCTCAGCAGCCCAAAATATGCCTGATAAAATTCGCCAGAAACGACCTCTCGCGGCACAAGTCGCAAGTGCTTCATGACCATCCCTTTCTCTTTGCATAATGTCCGAAATTTTCTTTATTTCGTCATATTCTCTTTCCGCAACACTCGGAATAGCCAAATAATAAATTCCACCACCCACTAAAACTCCTCCTGAAACTATTGCTATAGGACCTAAAATAGCTTTAGCAATTGCTTCGCCAAAGGTCTCCGGCTCAGAGGAAAGAGCCATAGCACCTAAACCCAACAGAACTCCTCCTCCAACCAGACAAAGGGCAGCTCCAGTTTTTCTATCCTCTTTCCTTCTCTCCGCCAGTCGCCTCAGATAGCCCTCAGCCAAGGATTCTTGTTTTATCTCTGAAATTACACTCTCCTGGTATCTGTTTTGGAAATACATCATATCTCCCCATCTTTGCGCTCTTTCTTCCACTGGCGCAGCCTTTCCAATTTGCTTCTTTTCTGAAGATAAGTAAAAACAATACTTTTGATACATATTATTTGAATCCGACTTTCCTTTCTTATTTGTGAAGAACAAACACTGAACTCCTGATTCATCTACTAAGGAAAATTTTTTCGAAAATGACGACATATCCTGAGCAAAAACAGATATTGAAACAAAAAAGATTGAGAGAAAAAATACAAGTTTTCTCATTTCGTCCCCCTTTTTATAAATTTATAGCGCATATATTACTATTTGATTTATTCTTTAATTGCCACGAGTAATCTAAATGTCCTCCCATTAAAAGTTTTCAAAAAGTTGTTAAGAGTTTGTCAAAAGTTTGTAAAATTTTACTCCTTTTCCTGACGTTCGCTTAGAAAGATATCTGAAATTTCTGTATTTGTCAATTACCGAAAGGCTCTATAACGAAAGGTGGGGTAAATTGAGGATTACTGTGAGAGGCAGCAATGAAAGAAGGACTTTTCTCACATAGACTTCAACATTCCTGAATCCAAAGCTTATCCTCTTTACCATCTTGATCTTGGTATGAATCCCTTCCGTATAAGCATTGGTTGTCCTGTTATCAAAATAATTCAGGATATAGGGACTCCATCTCTTAAGCGTCCTTCCCCATTGGACCATAGCCGCATCATCAGAGAGAAGAGCTATCTCTATGAGATCTTTTAACCTCTTCTCGGCTGTCTTCTTTCTCTTTAATCTATAAAAACTTCTCAGAGCTTCCTTCATCCAGTAAAATTCTTTCAGGGAAGGATACTTCTGGCAATAAGATTCGACCTTCTGCTGCTGTTTCCTGCTTAACCTCTCTTTTCCTATCAAAAAGATCTTGCGAGGTATCTCTGCCTTATATACGTCCTGTTCTATTTTCCTGGCCTCATCGACTCTCCTATTAGCATCATGGATAACATGGAAATGATCCACCACCACTTTCGCCTCCGGAAGCTTCTCCTGCACAGCCGCAAGAAGCATATGATCCATATCTATACAAACTTCCATGAGTTTTTGCTTCTTGCCCTCAGGGATATTCCGAAGGAAACGCTTGACTGTCTCTTTGCGATTATCAGGGAGAATAGTTAAGGGACGATGAGACCTTATATCCGTTACGGTATTGACCAGCTGTGTTCCTCGAAAACTGTGGGCATCTATCCCTAAAGAGAGTTCTTCTTCGCTCTCTTGCTCCCATATCAGTTCCTCCGGATCGAGCCTGCGTTGTAAAACACGTCTGGCTACCCCATAACTTATCCCTTCCTTCTCCGCTAAACTCTTGAAACTTTGGCCTCGTAAGCTCTCTAGAATCTGATCTTCGGCTTCTAGCGTCTTCCTCTGCTGAGGCAAAACCAGAGGCACTCTCTCTGTAAAAGACCTCTGACATCTCTTGCAAAAATAACGATCCTTTCTTAACAGTAAATACACCCTCCGACCAAACCCATATCCATGGTAAATCTTACGTAATTTGCCTCTCTCATGACGGTTCTGACTCAATGTGCCACAGTGCGGACACATGGCTTGGCCTGATTCCCCAAACTCTAAAAGGATCTCCTCATCAGAAACTTCACAATTCTTCCAAGGAAATGTCATGCCTTGCAAATTAAAGATTTTTAAGATAATCTCTTCCATGTGGCAGGTCTCCTTTAAGTGAAATCTTGAGGTGGAAATTAAATTATTTCCACACCCAAACCTGCCACATTATACCCCTTTTACCCCACCTTTCGTTATAGAGCCTTACCGAAATAAAAAGGGACAGACTCCATGCGAGGACAGTCCTTGGATATTATCCCAAAAGGTTGAGATTGCTTCGCTCCGCTCGCGATGACTATTTTTATAATGTATAAATAATAATGTATATTAATATTTATTTTTTAGCTCATTGAGCTGCTCAAAATGCCAAAAGTAAAGGAAGTTCAGGCGAAAAGCATTCTCAATAAATCAAAGGTCTTCGATTACTGTGTGAATCCTTACACAGGATGCGAGCATAACTGCGCATACTGCTATGCCCGCCTGTTCATGAAACGCTATTCTGGCCACAAAGAGGCCTGGGGCGAATTTGTTGATGTGAAAATCAATGCTCCGGAGATTTTAGAAAAGCAGTTGCGAAGGGCAAAGAGGGGCATAGTCTGGGTATCTTCTGTCTGCGATCCTTACCAGCCTCTGGAGGGAAAGTATCGCCTCACACGACAATGCTTGAAACTACTGGTGGAAAATCAGTTCCCTGTCAACATACAGACAAAATCAGCGCTTGTCCTCAGAGACCTAGATGTATTGGAGCAATTTAGAGAAATAGAAGTAGGATTCACCATAACAACAGATAACGAAAAAGTCAGGAAATTATTCGAGCCCAAAGCATCCCCTTTAAAAGCACGTCTCGATGCTCTGGAGAAAATTCACACAAAGGGGATCAGAACATTTGCCTTCATCGGACCAATTCTTCCGGGAAATCCAAAAAATCTTGCAGAATACCTTGAAGAAATAGTGGATAATGTTCTCATCGACAGGATGAATTACGTCAATTCAATAAGAAGATTCTATGCTTACCACAATCTAAATAGGGCAGCTACAGACAGATTTTTCTATGAATACAGAAGCGCACTCATCAATGAATTGAAAAAGAGAAGAATGCGCTTTGAAGTGCTGTTCTAAAAGGACACTCGGCTTCAAGGAGCTGACTCGAAACTTACAAACTAATAATACAAACGCATTAAATGAAGTGTCATTGCGAGGAACGAAGTGACGAAGCA
>JBHIEA010000067.1:0-8863 GCA_046760365.1 bacterium | reverse complement strand
GCAAGGTAACAAACATGGTCCAGAGTCCATGGCGCACTCGGAGAAGAACCACATCGCCCGGCTCTATCTTCTGCATAGCCGCTTTGAAATCATCCAGATCCTTAATCGGGTCTCGATTAACCTCTTTTATCACGTCTCCAGGACTGAGCCCCACCCGAGCTGCTGGACTATTCTCCTTCACCTTGGTAATTGCCACTCCTTCCTCATCTTCTTCGAGGTCATACTCTCGCCTCAGATCCGGAGTAAGATCACGAACCTCTATCCCTAGGAGTTTTTCTTCCACTGCTTTTTCTTTTGCGGGAGTGATTTTCTCAGGCTTCTCAGTAGGAGTGATGATAATATCCATCTTTTTTCCGGCTCGGATGATGGTCAGGGTTATGGGCTTTCCAATTTCAGCCTGGAGAACCTCGTCTTTTAGTTCAAGGGGAGAGCTAACTTCTTTTCCATTCACTTTCTCTACAACATCCCCGGCCTGAATTCCGGAAGTTTCAGCCGGACTGTCCTTCATCACATCGGAGACTAAGACTCCCTTTTTCACTCCAAATTTTTTGGAAAGCTCTGGAGTAAGCTCCTGCATATAAATCCCTATCCAAGGCCAGGCAACCTTCCCATATTTGACGATACTCTCCAAGATGCGCTTGGCTTTATTAATAGGAATGGCGAAGCCTATGCCGATGGATCCTCCTGAAGGAGTGAGGATAGCAGCGTTGATCCCGATGACCTCTCCCCAGACATTCACCAAAGGACCGCCACTATTTCCCGGATTGATGGAGGCATCGGTCTGGATAAGACCACTGTAGGTTCTTACCTCCTTGCCTCCCGCTTGAATAGCTCTTCCGGTAGCACTAATTACTCCCACCGTCACGGTAGGCTCATATTTTTTGTTAAGCTGAGAGAGCGCGAAGCCATAGGGATTACCCAGAGCAATCGCCCATTGCCCTACCTTAATCCTTTCAGAATCACCTAAAGTCACCACCGGGAGGTTGTTTTCTTTAATCTTAAGCACAGCTAGATCTGACTCTTCGTCGGTCTCCACGATCTCTGCTTTTAAGTTTCGACCATCGGGCAGGGTAACTCTAATCTTATCCTTATCTACTTCATGGATAACGTGTTCATTAGTTAGGATAAAACCGTCCTTGTTTATGATCATCCCTGAACCAAGCCCTTTCTGCTTAAACTCTCTTTCCGGAAACTGCTCCTTGAACCAACGCCTAAAGAATTCTTCAAAGTCCTCAAAAGGGTACCCGAAAAACCTGTCTCTTTCTCCAAAGCCTGAAAAGCCAATCGTTTTTTCGGTGCTAATGCTAACCACAGCCGGACTCACTGTCTCTACTGCTTTAATTATCTTTCCCTGAAGACTATTAGGATCGATGAGATGAGATTCTACACTCTCTCGATAAAGAGGACCCTGGAGTCCTTTGAGACCAACCACCGGTAAGGGATAAACCCATGAAGTCAAACCTATTCCCACCGCTATCAAGGTTCCTAGAAGAACTATCCAGACAAAGAAAGGAAACCTTGAGTTCCTAGGTTTAGATACGTACTTTGACATACTACGCCTCCTATAAATCTAACATATAACTTTAAATTTGTAACTACAAACCGAACACACCTTAAAAAACCACCTTCTGGTTTAGCTTTGACAACTCGGACAAAAGTAAGTTCCTCTTCCTGATATATCTATCCTCTTTATGATTGTTCCGCACTTAAAACAAGCCTTCCCTTCTCTGCCGTAAACCTTTAGCTGCGACTCGAAGTTCCCCTTTTTCCCTTCCAGATCAACATATGCATTAACCGAAGAACCCCGATAAGATATAGCCTTCTTTAGAATTTGTCGCAGATTCTTATAGAGTTTTTCGATTTCCTCATCAGCTAGACTGGAAGGAGACCTCTCTGGATGAATCTGTGATGGAAAAAGGGCCTCCTGACTATAAATATTGCCGATTCCGGCAATGAACTCCTGATCCATTAAAAGGCTTTTAATCTTACCTCTTTTCCCTTTCAAAAGACCCTTGAATCTAGTTACCGTGAAGTCCTCTGCTAAGGGCTCCGGCCCCAGATTGCCCAGGGCAGGAAGCATTTGAAATTCTCTGTCCGAGATCAACCATATTCCCCCAAAGCCTCGTACATCAGTGAAACTAAGCTGGGTATTGTCTTTAAAAACAAAAACTACCCGAGTATAGTCTAACTCTTCTCCTTTTCTAGAATAGATTAGTCGACCGGTTAGTTTAAGATGGATAATGAGATGGTCTTCCGAGTTCAGTCCTAACAGGAGAAACTTACCTCTACGCTCCATCCTGCTAAAAACTTTGCCCTCTATCCGGCGAATAAATTCAGCAGGAGTGGGTAACTTCACAGATTTTTTGTTCTTTATAATAACTCTCTCTATCCTTTTCCCCCTCACCTTTTTCTCAAGATCTCGCTTGATGGTCTCCACCTCAGGCATTTCAGGCATTAACGGCCTCCTTTGAAACATGGGTTCCCTTCACAGCCTTATCAGCGGAAAGTGGCGCCTTTTTTGCCATAACCCTCTTCCTGGTAGCAAAAGTCTCTCTGGAATCAGGCCATTATACAAAAAGAAACAGAAAATGTAAACAGACGCGCCGAACGAAAAAATTGGCCATCAATAAGTTTAAGCCTCCTTACTTAAGATGTTCAAAGCCTATAGATTAAATTTTAAATTCTACTTAACTGATTGGGCTATCTTGATGAGCTCTTTTCTTGATATATCGGCTATTAAAACAAAGGTTTTTCCCCTCTTTCTCCAAACCAGAGGATGCGCTCCTTCAAAATCCTCGAACCATGTCTCCGGGTATCCTCTAGGTGAAGGCGTCTGGGAAAGGCAAATTACTCCTACACCGTTGGTATAGGTTATTTTTACGGCTTTTCCTTTAAACAACAAAACTGCCTCTTGAAATTCATAGCCTGGAGGAAGATAATGTGGAATAGATACCGGGAATCTTATTTTTGCCTTCAAATCTTTCAGGCTAAGAAATCGCTCTCGAGAAAAAAAAGACCTCTTTATCAACCTCTGGGGAAATTCCTGGTAGAGCTTCTCTTTCGAAAACCGTGGATCAAAATTAATCCCAGTATAATGAAAAGCAAAAAAAAGTTCTCCTTTCCAGTTGTATTTTTCCTCCTTGAGAGGAAGATAGGTTTCTTTATCGATCCAGACCTTTTGCCAGGGATTACCAGCGTGTCTGGGAATTAAGGAAATCACATAGACAGATCGCCCCCCGACATAGCTATCGATGAGCTGTGAAATCTTATAATTTTTAAACTTTAACTTTAAGCTTTTTCTTTTTATTTCCTTGGCTTCTGGAGAATTCAAGGAAGGGAAGAATTCGGATTTGTTTGAACCCCGAATATGCCACATGCGGAATTTACCATCATCTAGAGTGACCAATCTCCTAATTCTGGAGGGAGTCAAAGTAGCGGTATAGGAAAAATCTGGCTTCTGTCGGATAACTCTGGTGGTAATGGTATAATTTTTCCCTGGCAGGCGGAATTCTGCTTTCTGAATACCCTCAAAATCAAGCCCAAACTGTGCCTCCAGGGAACGTCTTAAAATCTCTTTTGGCTCTATAGCAAAAAGGGTAGAAACTACTGCCCCTGAAAGGATAACCGAAACAAAGAGACACGGCAAAAGTTTTTTAGACAATTTCCGTAGATTCATACAACTTCCTTTCTTCATTCTCCTTCGAAAAATACTGGTAAAACCAATTCTCCGGCAAAAGAGTTCATCTGCTGCGAACGGAGGTATTCCTCTTCAAATATCTTGATGTCCACCTCGTAGCTGGTGGATGAGCGCCATATATAAAACGACACGGACAAAATCAGTACTGCACTAATAGCGATAGCTATCCTTCCAACCCTGGGAAAAGATAACTGCCAACCATATCTCCATCCTATGAGCTTCTCCTTTAAAGTTAGCCCCTTTTGAGAAAGCCGATGGGATAGACGCTCATAAAATCCAGGCCTGAGTTTCTCATGGGGGATAGTTTGAACCAATCGGTGAATCCTATCTAGCTGTTTAAATTCATTAAAACAGGCCTGGCAGCTCTTTAAATGTTTTTCGATCTTTAATCTCTCCCTGTAACTCACTTCATCATCTAAATAAGAAGAAAGCTTCTTTTTCCACTTTTTACAGCTCATCGGTACCTCCCTAAATCAGAATTACTGTGCTGCGTGGTTTAAATATGGCTCTATTTTTCTGCGAAGCTGTTCTCTGGCCCGAGAAAGCCTCGACTTTATCGTACCCCTGGAGCACTGAAAAACTCTAGCCAATTCTTCGTATGAGAGCTCTTCAAACTCCCGCAAAACAAAGGTGCTCTTCAGGATCTCTGAAAGAGAGTTAATGGCCGATTTTATCATTTCAGCCATTTCTCTATCTTGCAGAACTTTCAAAGGAGAAAGGGATTCATCGGCCAATTCTATTGGCTCAGGATCATCACCGTACTTTGAAGAATTAGCGAGAGAGAGGACCTTGCTTGGCTCATTTTTTCTCTTTCTCTTAGCGGTAAGGCACACATTAATCGTAAGACGATAGAGCCAGGTATAAAACTTAGATTTTCCTTTAAAGCGATGGAGAAAACGATACACTCTAAGGAAAACCTCCTGAGAAAGATCATCTGCTTCGTCTTTTTTGCCAACTATTCCGTATACGATATGGTAAACCCGATCCTGATATTTTTCCACCAACATCCTAAAACCTTCCTCGGCTCCGGCTCGGAATCTTTCTACCAATTGTTCATCGGAATACTGCATTAGTTACGGGCCTCATCTTAGCTAACTTTAAAGGAGAAAGATGTTTTCTCTAAAGAAAAAAACCGTTTTAATTATAGCATTTTATTTTCTCAAAGGGAAGGCTGACTTTTTTCTCCATTTATTTTAAGGGAAGCATCTAAAGCAAATTTTGTCTTTTGCTTCTCAATAGATTAGACTCCGAGAAAAAGAAAATGTTCCCCGGGCTATGATTTTAAGAGGAATAAATTTTATCACATTTTTTCAAGCACAAACAACATGGCTCCCGCGGAAATAATACCCTTAACACGTAGAGGAACTTTTCCCTTTAACGTAACAAAAATTTGACACGCACTCAAAAATCCGCTATAATAAAGCATCTTATGAGGAAGAATTAAGCAACATAGGGAAGAAAAGAGATAGATGCCAAGAAAGGGCATAAAGAGAAAAACAAGAGCTAAAGAAAGAATCAGTATCTTCGTAGATGGCGCTAGCATGTTTTATGCTCAACGGGATAACAAATGGCACATCGATTACAAAAGAGTTTATCAATACTTTGTCAGAGGTAAAGAGATCGCCGGAGCCTATTACTTTACAGGAACTCCACATTTTGAAGATACAGAGAGAATTAGAACTTATAGAATGTTCAAAAAAGCCCTGATTTACATAGGCTATACTGTGATTGACAAAGAGGTCAAAGTAATTATAGACCGACAGACCAAGGAGAAGATAATAAAGGGTAATTTGGATGTTGAGATTACCTTGCATATGATAACCTCTATGGATAGCTACGACGAGGCTGTGTTGTTGGGAGGAGATAGTGACTTTGTTCCGGTCATCCAGTATTTGAGAACCAATGGGAAGAAAATTACCTGTGTAGGAAGAAAGGAATCAACAGCATTGGAAGTTTTGAACGCTGCTAATCTGTTTATAGATCTCAACGAGATAAGGGACAACATAGAGAAAATAAGAAAGGGGAGCTCGTGACTCATAAGCTCCCCGTTCATATGGGCCCCTTGTTGATATGGGGCTATTCATATGTTGTTATATTTATACAAGAATTTTTGAGAATGTCAAGGGGATCGTAAATACGTAAATTGAGAATCAAAATGGTGTTAGAACATCTGGGTGAAAATCAAGCTGTATTTCCTCTTCACTACAACCACGACGTCCAGAGCTTTGTGTATCGCCACATCAGCCCCGAATTAGCAGGCTTTCTTCATCGGGAAGGCTACCTTGTGGGGAAAAGGAAATTCAAGCTCTTCTGCTTCTCCCGTCTCTTAGGCAAATACCACATAAACTCCCAGGAAGAAAAAATTAGCTTCTCAGGACCGATTTCATTTTACTTAAGCTCTCCTTCAGAAAAATTCATCCAACAATTTGCCGAGACTCTGCTCAGAACCCCACAGGTAAAACTATCCAGAAATCTATTCATAATAAGCAGCATTGAAGTTTTCCCTAAACCCCTGATTCAGGGCGACGTAGCTATCAGAATGCTCTCACCAGTTACTGTCTACAGCATCCTCTTTTTCGCCAACGGTAAAAAGAAAACCTACTATTACTCCCCCTTTGAAGCCGAGTTTTCGCAGTTGATCAGAGCCAACATATTAAAGAAATATCAGGCTCTTTATGGGACGAGCTACGATGAAAAATCCAGTCCTCCTCATTTTGAAATTTCCCCTCAGAGAGTGAATCAAAACTCAGAGAAAAAGATTAAGTATATTCCTTCCTCAGGCTCCTACACTCTTATAAAGGCCTGGCTGGGAACCTATAGAATCCGGGGAGACCCAAAGCTTATCTCTCTGGCTTACGATACTGGCCTCGGTTCCAAAAACTCCCAGGGTTTCGGCATGTTCGAGATTTCTTAACTTTGGTAAGAAATTTTCATTATTACATTAAAGTAATACTGCAAGGAGGAAGGAGATTTTATAAATACTTTAACAACAAAAATCTCTTCTTCCAAATTGCACCTAGAGGGAATTCTGCCAGGCGTAGAGGAGAGAATATGAGAGAAGATAAGGTAGGAACAAAAGCACATCTCTATCTTGAAAAAAAATGGACGGTAATAAACGGGCGAAAATTGGCGCTGAGCTGTACGAGATGGCTCGTAAAATTGTTCTCTCTTCTATCAAAAAAGCCCAGGCATTTTCGAAGAGCAGCTTAATAAGATGCTGAAAGAGAGAATGCAGTAATGACTCAAGAAACCGCACTGAGGACCCTCTGGCAAAAAACAAAGCTTTGCCACAATAAATTGGAGAAAAATATCGTTGAAAATTATATTAATTTTCTCCGTCAGGTGGCAATTCATTATCTTAAAAAGAAAAAGCGCGTATTCTTCAAAGAGAATCGCATTGTTCACTGGGGAGAGTGGAATTTTGGTAGCTTGTTAATTCAAGGCTCTGAGGATGTGAGCGATGTTTTTGGTGATCATATCAGCGAGATTCGTTTTGAACCAGAAGTTGATAAATTCACTAAAAAAGAAGACTATATAGAGGTTCATCCAGAGAATATAGATATTATCCACTACCAGGTAGATGAGCTATAAAAACTAAGGCTGGTTATTTATATTCGTTGATTGCAGCAGGCAAAATTATTCCACAAAGGGGTCTACAATGAATAGTAGGGAAAGAATTTTAAGAGCTCTTGATCATAAACAGCCCGATAGGGTGCCTGTCTTTGAGCTTTACATCAATGAATCAAGTATAGTCAAATTAGCCGAAGTCTTGAGGCCTGAGACAGTGGAAGTAAAAGCTACCAAAGATAGATTTGGAGAGGAAAGGTTGGAGATTCTGGATATTTACTCTTTCCTAATCAAAGAACTTGAACTGGATGCTACCTGCACTAATTTCTCGATGGGCCTAGAGCGCATTAGTGAGAATCGTGGCCGGGATAAATATGGCACACTCTATTGCCTTAGTGAACATGGCGAGCCTGTTCCCGTAGAAGGAGCAATTGGGAGTGCCTCGGATATTAAAGGATTCGATATGGTATCCAAGCTTGAACCTGATGATTTCATCCGAGTTCAATATGTAATTAATAAAACAGGGAAGGATAAAGCCCATTTTTTGACCATTACGGACCCCTTTAAGATAAGCTGGCGTCTGAGAGGAGGTATGCAGTATCTGTTAATGGACTATGTACTCAATCCAGGACTGGTTCATGACTCAGCGCGTATGGCTACTGATTTCAATATAGCTGTTATTGATATGGCTATTCCAATGGGAATTGATGCTCTGGTTATGCCGGGTGATCTGGCCGGTGAGGAGACCACTCTCATTTCGCCTGAACATTATCGAGAATTTATCAAACCTTATCACAAAGAAATAGTGGTATATGCTCACCAAAAAGGCTTAAAAATAGTAAAGCATTCTGACGGGAACTTATGGCCCATTCTGGATGACTTTCTGGAAGTCGGCTTTGACGGCATACATCCCATTCAACCTCAATGTATGGATATTGGAGAAGTGAAAAAATATCTGGCTGGAAGGGCATGTATCTTAGGTAACATTGACTGCCGCAATTTGCTCCCTTTTGGAACAAAAAAAGAAGTAGAACAGACTGTTAAGGAGACGATTGAAAAGGCATCTCGGGGAGGCAATTATATCGTTACCTCTTCTAATTCAATACATCCCGCTTGCAAACCGGAAAACTATATAGCCATGGTTAAAGCTGTCCATAAGTACGGAATATACAATAGATAAGCAAAGAGGGATTTTGTAGGTAATGAAATATGGAAATATAAGTTTGTATAATTACCGTTAGCTCCGATAGAGATGAACTTCATGAGTGGCTAGAGGAAAACGAAATAGAACTTACTTAGAAAAAAGTTGACAAAGTAGCTTCGCGTGCTACACTTAAAAGTAATTAATTAATCATTTTGAAGGAGAAAAGAGTGAAGATAAAAGAGGATTCTAAAGTGATTAAATCAATCTCGGCTTTAATAGCCAGAACACAACTAGGTCAAGTTCTTGAAAGAGTCTCTAAAAACAAGGACCGGTTTTTAATAAGCAAAAGAGGAGAAGCAAAAGCAGTGATTTTGGGAGTTGAGGATTACTTAAAAAACATCGTTAAGCAACCAGAGGCATTAACTAAGCTCCAAAAACAGGCAGAACAAGCTGGG
>JBHIEA010000066.1:0-8966 GCA_046760365.1 bacterium | reverse complement strand
GCCGTTAATTAGAAACAGGTAAGCATTTACCCACCAAATTTTGAACAGTTACTCCGCATTGGGTCTGTTAATGAAAAATGCACTGTTTAAAATGTGAGCTGCGTATCCCGTTATTGTTGCTAAATTAAATTGTTCTTTGTCATAAATGTTTGATTTTAGGGCATTATAGAGTGCATACTTTCTTCTGGGGAGTGGACTCCAATCCTCAGGAGGTAAGTATGCCAAAGAAACGTTGTCCACAGTGCCGGTCAATTAATACAAAGAAACACGGTTCCTACCATACTCACTCACTAAAAGCCACAGGGAAACGTCAAAGGAAAATCCAACGGGACTACTGTCTTGACTGCCACGTATCTTTTTCTGAAAGAGCAGAATCTAAAAGTGCTAAGCGATATGAACCATCCCTCATTCTAAAAGCTGCTGATCTTTACTTTAATGCAGAAGCTTCCTATAGGGTTGTAGATAGACAGCTTCATGTTAGACCGTACCAGCTATTCCTTTGGATAAATGAACTGGGCAAAAGCTGTAGGTCCTTTGAGGAGATAGCTCAAGAGCTTTGTCCTCAATATACTGGCTATTTTCTTGCTGATGCAACCAGTATATCCATTGAGGGAGAGAAACAGCAACTTCTTTTAACCGCTGATGTTGAAAGCCAAGATATTCCTTACGCTGCACTCTGCAAGAGCGAAGATTACCCCAGCTGGAAAATGATTCTTCAGGGACTGAAAGATAGAATCCATTATCCTGCAAAAGGAGTAGTTATCGATGGAGATCCAGGACTGCGCAGAGCTATTCAGGAGATATTTCCTGGAATGCCGATCCAGCTTTGCATTAAGCATCTTCATAGCTATCATGTGTATCATCTAAGGTGTCTATTTCAAGGACCAAAAGAGGGAATTAGACCATTTCTGGATATCACTCACAGGATGCTTTATGCTAAGAGCCCTAAGCACCTTGAGTATCTTTTCAAAGAATACAACTTAATGCGTAGTTTCTTTATTAAAAAAGGATTGGAAGTTGAGCTGTTGAAGTTTGAGTCAAAAATGAACCTTATCTGGACGCACTTTGATTATCCTCAACTTCCAGGGACTAATAATATCATCGAAGGAATTATTGATAAGCTTAAACACAAGATTACTGACTGTCATGGTTTCACCTATCCTGAGACAGCCTGGAACTCTATAAAGATGATTATCATGAACTATCGCTTTCATAAATTCACCTGCAGTCGTATTGAAGGACATAATAGAAAATCTCCTCCCGAGTTAGCAGGTGTTAACACAACTGGTATAAATTGGATAAAGTTTTCTCAGAAAGAGCAACACTAACGGGATACGCAGCCAAATTTTTGAGGTAGGTATAGACCCATTAATTACGACTGGTTGAGGAATTGGAGAATCAAACGGGAAGATTGCTCGGGCTTCTGGAGGTGAAGATTGTGAATAGCGCCTTTAACCTCGACGATCTTAAGCTTCTTCACAGTCTTTTTGAGAACTTCTAGGGTTGGTTTAAGAAACTTTTTAAAGTCGGAATCTTGCCCCATTAAAAATAAAATCGGCGATTCTATCTCGGTATCCTCATACTTTACCTTAAGCTCGCGTTGATCTACTTTAGCAAGGTTATGCCAGAAAATTCGAGTGGTGTTCACATTGTTCCAATGGATTATTTGGGCTATCTTTTTCTTCTCCTTCCTGCTTATCTGGCTAAAACCTTTCCCCATAACTAATCTGGTCATGGCCTCATCTAAAAGACCTGTCCGCAAAAGGCCAATCCAAAAATCACCGACAACCGGCCTTCCCCGCAGGGACAAAAGGAGCCGGTGATCTTCTATGAACTCCTCGGCGTCAAGAAAACCCTCGATAACAACAACCTTGTTGGTGAGGTTCGGATACTTTTTGGCAAATTGAAGGGCTATAGCCCCCCCATAACATATGCCTATTAAATCAGCTTTGTCAATTTCTAACTGGTCCATCAATTTTTTAATCAAGTCGGCCTGTTCACCGAAGCTATAGTTAAACCTGAAGCGGGGTTTATCTGAGTCCCCGTTACCTAAAGTGTCAATGGCTAAGACCCGATGATGTCTTGAAAGAAAAGGCAGGAGAGGATTCCAGACTCTATAGGTTGCTACCGATCCGCTAATCAAAATAAGGGGTGGGCCACTTCCAGATTCTACATAGTGCAGATTATAGCCATCAAGCACTCCGAATCTATCTTTACCGAATTTTGCAGTTTGTGCGACTCTATGAACATCATTTTTATAAAAGAAATATCTTGGTCTACCGAAACTCAAGCCAAAATAATGGATAAGGCGACCGTTTCTTTCGAGTTCGGCCGCATAATCAAAATCGAGGATTCGGGAGATCCCTACGGTACCACCAAAGGTGAGATGATCAACGTTGTAGCCAATTCTCAAGGCTGATCGATTTAAAACCCTGCGTTCGAAGCCAAGGTGAAGTTCAACTCCCTCCCTCTGGATGGCTCCACCCAGAGCAAGAAGATTCTTACCCTTTCCCCATCTGGTAGTTAGAGAAATATGATTCTGCGTCTTCTTATCAGTCCGGACAAGACTTTTCTGGTAGACACCCACATCAAGCCAGGGCCAAGGAGAGACAAGAATTCCCGCATTTATGCTGCTTGCCTCTCTTTTTTGGTCAAAATCAGAGCTCAGACCCCAGCTAAACCAAGGCCAAGGTCTAAATCCATAGCCAATATTGTGACTGAGTTGATCTTCCCTTCTGAATCGGCTAATCCCCAAGGGACCTATATTTAAAGTAGTGGCAAGATTCCATGAGGAGGGGACCGTCGAGTCATATCCTTCGACGGAAAGCATGACACTTTCGAGCCACCCCAGTCCTGCTGGATTGAAAAAGAGAACAGAGGGGTCCTGCAACGGAATGGGAAGAATTCCTCCCATCCCGGTGGCTCGGACACCCAAGAATTTCGCATCGGGAAGGTTCTGGCCTAAGACAGAGTAATTCCAGCCCCCAAAAGTCAATCCCAAAATCGCCAAGCCAAGGCCGAATCTGAATTTAGCATTTGAATCTCTCATTGGCTAATTTAACGACTCTCTTAGCAATGTCCAAGGCTGCCTTGGATTTGAACAGCTCCCTGGTTCTAGCTTGCCAGTTTTCGAAATCAAAGGACCCATCAAGAAATCTTTCGATTAAACCAGCCATCTCCTTTTCTCGTTGGAGGTTGAAGGCGATCTTCTTTTTGAGAAGAAACTCTTGATTTTTTCTCTCCTGTCCAGCTAAGCAGTCCAAGATTCCCAGGGGAAGATCTTTAGTCAGAGCTTCAGCGATGGTAAGTCCTCCTGGTTTTGAGATAAGTAAATCCGATATTTCCATTAACTCATTGATTTTTTTGGTATAGCCCAAAATCTTGACCGGGATATTAAGCTCTGGTTCAATTTCTTGAAGCTCTCTCTTCAGCCCATCATTGGTTCCGGTAACTACCAAAAGCTGAATAGGTAGACCTAGCCCATTTAAGGTATCTACGGCCCGACGCAAAGGCCCCATTCCCTGACCCCCTCCCATTAAAAGAACGGTAAAAAGATCACGCTTTATTTGCCATTTACTTTTTAATCTCTCTTTGTCATTATCTTCAGAAAAAATAGGTGAGATAGGAATTCCACAGATTTGAACTTTATCTTGGGGAATGCCTTTTCTTCTCAGACTTTCTTTCATCTCATGGTGAGCAAGAAAATAGAGATCAACGTTGTCATAAGACCAATAAGGATGAAGAGAGTAATCAGTAGGAACGGCTACTAAAAGATAATCTAATTTTCTCTGTCTTTTTATAGTGGTACAGAGAGCAAGAGCTAGTCCGTGGGTACACACGACCACCTGAGGATCAAAGGGGAGAATGACCTCCTTATAAAGTCGGAAGGAATTTAGCAGACAAGAAAGCTCTCTCAAACCATAGGTCAGCCAAAAAATTAGATTACTGTTCCAAAGAATATCCCAGAACCAGGGAGTTACTTTTATAGCAGCGTAATAGAGATCATCTAATATTTTCCTGACCCAGGGATTTCCATGTTTAAAAAGATCTTCTTTCCTCACCTTTATTTGAGGATATAGCCTCTCTAAGGCCTGCTCGATGGCTTCGGCAGCACGGCAGTGACCCGACACTTTTGAGACGTATAGAAGAAGTACGTTCATGGTTTGATTCAAATCTTAGTACTTCAGGTTCTGGGAGGAGTCAGACATCATCCCCTGGCCTTAAGATCTATCAGGCCATTTCTCAACTATAAAATTTAGCCCTTCCAAGGTTAACATAGGATTTACCTCATCGATCTCGGCACACTCCTCTGCTAGCGTGATCCCCATTCCACCTGTAGCTATGACTTTTACCTCTTTTCCCAGCTCCTTTCTTATTGCCCTAATGATCCCTCTTACCCCACCAAGCCACCCATAAAATAATCCTGATACTAAACAATCCTTGGTATTTCTACCAATTATGGATGCTGGTTTTTTAAAGTCTACCGGGAATAAAGCTTCCGTCTTCTCGGCCAAACTCTCCATGGCAGTCCTTACCCCAGGGGCTATAAGTCCCCCTAGATATTCTCCTTTTTCCGAGATTACATCAAAGGTAGTAGCGGTTCCAAAATCTATCACAATGGCCGGAAGTTTATATAGTTTTACCGCGGCAACTACATTGGCTATTCTATCCGATCCTACTTCCCAAGGATTATCACACAAAAGAGGTATTCCTACTTTCTCTACCTCTACTTCAACCACAGATACTCTAAAATATTTTTCTATTGCCTTCTTTAAAGGAGAAACTACCGAAGAGACTACGGAAGAGATCATTGCTTTACTTATCTTGAATTCTCTGCCAGACTCCCCTATCCAACTGGAAAGTAAGAGCCCCCATTCATCAAGCTCTTTTCTGGGTCGGGTAGCAAACTCTCCACTGAGTACTAGATCCCTTCTTTCAAAAACTCCCGCCTTGACTATCGTATTACCTACATCAATAACCAGGTTCATATCTTTTGGGGCTTTTCCTTGATGTACCCTTCCTCAGGAGCGATCCTTTTGAGTATTCCACTCTCTAACCTCAGGATCAATCCACCATCTTCATCTAAATCCTGTGCTAGACCTCGAAACTTTCCCTCGGTGGTTGCAACCTCCACCTGCCAGCCCAGCAAAGAGGAAAATAAGCGAGCTTTCTCCAAAAGTAGCCGAGCATTGACTTGAGAGGAAAAATATAGATTTTCTAGCTCTTCTAATGCACATTCCAGGAACCTTTTTTTTAAGGTTGAGTGTCCGGTTTCTTTGATCAATGAAGTTGCTATAAAAGAGAGAGGTGAAGGAAAATCCCGAATATTCAGATTAACTCCTATGCCCATGACAGCAAACTGCACGCTAGCTCTTTCAGCACTCACTTTAACTAATACCCCTGCCACCTTTTTGTCCCCTATCACCACATCGTTAGGCCATCGAATCCGTACCCTAAGTGAAGGGAATAGTCTATCTATACTCATAGCAATTCCCACAGCCCCTAGGATGCTCAACCGGGGAACTTCAGAAAAAACCATGCGAGGACGCAAAATAAGAGAAAACCATAATCCTCCCTGAGGAGAATACCAGTAATGATCCCCCCTTCCTTTTCCCTGAGTTTGCTCATCAGCCACCACCACCGTCCCCTCTTCTGCTCCTTTTTTGGCAAGTAAGTAGGCAACTTTATTGGTGGACTCTAAGCAAAAGTAATGATAAATTTCTTTACCAAAGACTCTTCGATCCAAGAAAACCTTAAACTCCCCCTCCTTTTCTGTGGAGCCCGGTGCTGTTTTTGGTGTCTGGTAAAAGTGACCAAGAATATCTCGGGACTCTTCCCCTTCGTCGCTGTATATCAGCTTTGGGGAAAGTCCCTCGATACACGTATAAATCTTGTAAATACTAATCCTTTCCCGGTACCATCAAGAATCGCGGTCGAGGACTCGCATTTTAAGATTCGACAGCACCTCTTCAATATTTTACTAAACACTTACCACCAATTCCTAAGGGCTGTTTTGTCAAATACTTGCGGAGCCACATAATCTCCGTGTTTTACTCTGACAGCCTCTAATCTCTTTTTCTGCTCGCTAAGGGCTCCAAACAAAATCTTTGGAGTATCAGGAACCTTTGTTTGGTAGATTTTGACAATCCTTTCGATTTTGGCAAGATTTTCTGGAATTCTTAATGTGAACTGTTGTACATAGTCTTTTTGACTATAATCTTTATCAAGAACAACTCTGAATAATCTTTTAAGGTCTTTATATTTCGGGATATAGCCTACTGGGGTCTTAATTGCATCCACGTCCCTGTTAACACGTAGCTCCATCCATTTAATCCAGACGTATTTATCGTTCATTGCATTCACATATTTGCCTTGTCTGTCTTTCAAGAAGTAGTTAACAGAAAAAATAGACGGCGGCTTATCTATAGCAGTGCCGAATTCAAGGTTATTATTGACATATTTACCAACCGTGATCGACAAAAAATCAAGATTGGACATAGGATTGAACTTTCTTACACCTTCCTTTCCCAGAGTTGCTGCTGTGGTTTCTGACTCCAATGCTGCACCCATAGTCAATATTCCGTGGCTCCAGTCAAAAGCCTGCTTCACAGGTACCCAGGTGTCGGAATCCCTACCCCCATAAATTATTCCACCTACTACCACTCCTCGCGGGTCATCTAACTTTGGATCACAGTTTCTTAACCCCCTTATACTGATGGTGTATCTTGCATTCCTGTGGGATGGAGGTATCTCGTTACCCTTGGAATCCTTTTTCCCTATAGTCCAATTTCCAGAATGATTAACGCCATTTTCAGGGATATCCCCCTCTTTTCCAATCCAGTAGGGAATCCTATCATCAGTTACTAAAACATTAGAGAAAATTATTTCTCCGGGAGAACTCACAGCTTCCCAGATTAAGGGATCATCTTTTGAATTGATACCTCTAATAATTCCAAATATTCCAATCTCAGCATTTACAGCCCGGACCTTTCCATTTTTTTCCCTTAAAAACGCTATATCATCACCGACAATGGTCTCACCTTTTAACATGGAAGTTGCTGTTTTACCACACGCACTTGGGAAAGCGCCTGTGAAGTAGGTCACGCGTCCACCCGGACCATGAACCCCTATAATAAACATATGCTCGGTCAGCCACCCTTCCTGTGAGGCCTTATAGATAGCCAGCCGCATAGCAAGTTTTTTGAGCCCAATACTATTTCCGCCATACTGGGTATTAGTGCTGAAAATTATATTGTCTTTTGTATCTATATATATCCTGCGCTTATCAATATTCTTACTTACTCCATTTTCCAGAACGCCTGCACTGTGAACGAATTTGAAAAATTCATCGGAATCCCCAACCCTTTTGAACTGCTCGTATCCACTTCTGTAGAGAATACCCTCGCTGTGAGCAACATAGCTTGAATCGGTTATCTGAACGCATAGAATCGAGAACTCAGAGTTTATTGGGCCTAAACAGAAGAAACAAACAAATAGCTCTTTTCTGCGCATAATATTTTTCAGGTATTCATGTACTTCTTTGAGCCCCTTTTCTCTGTCTATCGCATTAATATGAGCACCAAGATTCATACCGGGAGGGACAAGAAACTTGGTGTTATCTTTATCTCTTGCCTGGTCATTGTACCCATCAAAATGAACGGTATGGCCGTCAATGGCGAGCTTTTCCTCCTCCCCATTTTTTAATGCCTTATTTTTAATATACTGAGCGTCTTCACAAGAATCAGTGCGGACAAAAACAGAAGCAGGATTACAATGGTGCACATATTTTGCTACAAAATTAACCAGCCCTGGATTATTCAATGCCATTAGCTTTTCGTAGCCGTCTCCTTTACACCTATCTTTAAGCAATTTTATACAACTTTTTCCCACTAAAGTCTCCTCTATGAAGGAAGGTTGAATCCATCCAGAATCTTATCTGCTGCTTTACTATCTTTCTTTATTCTATTGACTAACCCCGAAAAGGAAGCAAACCTTTCTATTTCCCGAATTTTGTCGACCAACTCAATCTTAATCGGCTCTCCATAAATATTGCCCTTAAATTCCATTATATGTACCTCAACCCCAAAAGAACTATCACCAAAAGTCGGCTTACCTCCCACATTTATTATTGCCTTATGAAACTGTCCCCTTAAAGTGATCCTGCCAGCATATACGCCTGGACCAGGTAAAAGTTTATGGGGATGAGGTTCTAGGTTGGCTGTGGGATAACCAAGAACTCGACCTCGTCTCTTCCCTCTTCCGACCTTGCCAAAAATAGTGGGATATCGACCCAGCCACTGGCGCACCTTTCCTATCCTTCCTTCCTTTAACCACTCCCGAATTAAAGAGCTGCTCAGCTTTTTCTTTTCTACTTTGAGAAGAGGAATTACTTTGAGCTTGTATCCAAACTCGTCTTCTGCCTCTTTTAGCCAACCCACATCTCCATTTCTATCTTTGCCAAATACGAAATCTTCCCCTACTACCACTTCTTCAACCTCTAAATTGCTGCTCAGTTTTTTCATAAAGGAATACGGGGAAAGACGCGCAAAACTAGAAGTAAAGGGTAATATAAATACAAAATCTATACCTAGTTCGGCAAGAATTAGCCTTTTTTCCTCCCAGGTGGTTAGAAGAGACAAAGGTTGGCCAGAGAAATACTCCGAAGGATGGGAGGCAAAGCTAATCACGCAGCTTTTTCCTCTCTTGAGATTTGCATCTTTAACCAACTCATCAAGAATCTTTTGGTGTCCCTTATGAATTCCATCATAAAAACCTACTGTTAGAATAATATGCGCCAGTTTTTCCCGGGAGAATAATTTTCTTTTGACCTCCATCTTAAATAAGTACTCTCAGATATTTAAAACCTATCTTATCTTTACAAAAATGAGATTGGGCTTGCAGACTTATAGCCACTGCTAGAAGCTCTCCTTCTTGAGTGCACAATCGAACCTTATCGCCTTTTCCTA
>JBHIEA010000065.1:0-8979 GCA_046760365.1 bacterium | reverse complement strand
CTATTTCAACAACTTCTGGTTTCCCTTTGGTGATGGTGCCAGTTTTGTCCAACACGATTTTCTTAATTTGAGGGAAGGCCTGAAATGCTTCACCTGACCTCATAAGTATGCCCTTCTCCGCGGCCTTCCCCCCACCTCTAATCAAAGCCAGAGGCATAGCCATCCCCAATGCACAAGGGTAGCCCATAACCAGGACTGCTAGGGCTGCGAAGATAGCTCTAGTTGTGTTCCAAGCATCAAATAAAAAGAAACTTCCCACAGTCCAGAATAGAAAAGCACTTGCTGCAATAATAAGAACCCCAGGAACATAATATTGAAGCAGTTTATCAACAATTATTAGGATGCTTGGCTTTAAGGCTCGAGCTTCCTCTACACGCTTAATTACCTGTTGCAAAAACGTTTCCTCTCCAACTTTGTTTACTTTAATCTCTATTGAACCAGAGAGATTAATTGATCCTCCAATGACCGCATCGCCTGTATTTTTTTCTACCGGTATAGATTCTCCTGTTACCACAGACT
The DNA here is from genome assembly GCA_046760365.1 of bacterium. Taxonomy (GTDB): domain Bacteria; phylum Aerophobota; class Aerophobia; order Aerophobales; family AE-B3A; genus AE-B3B. Next base: position 8,460 of record JBHIEA010000065.1, on the reverse strand, counting down.
CATCCACTGTGGTATATCCTTTTATGGTAATTCCATCTATGGGAATTCTTTCTCCTGGCCTCACCCGTACAAGGTCATTGATTTTTAACTCTTCTATTTCTTTAACGATCTCTTTTCCATTTTGAATAACATTAGCGGTTTTAGGTTGTAGATCCAACAGTTTTTGCACCGCCTGGGAAGCACGAGTTCTGACAAGGAGGCTCACCCATCCACCTAGGATATGGTAGCTGGTTACAAAAACAGAAACGGCAAAAAAATCTGCTAGAGGAAAACTCCGAATAAAGAAACCCATAAAACCCCCTCCTAATCCAGAAAATGCTCCAAATTCCAGCAAAGTATGCTGGTTAAGAATGCCTCTTTTCAGTGATTGCCAGGCTTTCTTCTTAATATACCAACCGGGTCCAAACATTGTTGCAAGCGCTAAAGAAAGCATTGGCCATCTGAACCACCAGAGCCTAATACCTGACCACATGAGAATCATAAAAATCAGAGAAATAAGGGTAAATGTGCCAGCTATAAGTAAATGTTTCTTAGCAAGACGCAACTCTTCTTCTTGCTCTTCAAATGCTTTTACCCTTCTGGGATCACGAATGGTATAGCCAAGGTCGGTTAGAGTTTTCTCTATTGCACCCTTAGAAATTTTTGAGGGATTATAGGTGATTAAGGCTTCTTCATGTGATAAACTAACATTTACCTTTTCAACTCCTTCTTGCTTGCCATATGCTTTTTTAATAGTTTCTACACAAAATGAGCAAGACATTCCTCCAATTTTTGCATGAAACTTCGAGATATCCTTAATTTCCTGTTCCATATTTCAATTCCTTAGGTTTTACGGCATGTTTCGTAATCTCAATGTTGCAGCTATGGCGTTCTTTACACCAAGATCGACATTTCTCTGCCCATTCTCTATTCTCCTGAGCCAATCCACACTCTTCACCAATGTAAAAGGTCTTGTCCTTCTTTGGTTTCTTTTACCATCTTATTAGCTCATGGACTGTATTTTTGGTCATTCAAAACCTTTCCATCATAAGCCTGAATTAAACCATCTTGTATTAACTCTTCTTTTGTTATTGTACTTGATTCATAGATAACAGTGCCTTTCTTGGTTCCAAAGTCTACCTTTGCATCCACAACCCCGTCCATTCCTTTGAACGCACTTTCAGCGCTCCATGCACAGGACGGACAAAACATTCCAGGAAGTTCAATTTCGGCAACTCTCAAACTTTCGCTGTCGGTTGCACGAGGTGATATAGTGTTTGTTGTTGGATTCTGACCTATGTATCCCGGCACTAAAATAATCAAAACAATCACCAGAATTCCCAAAGCTAAAATTCCCAAATATGTTCTTATTGATTTCATTTTCCTCACCATAACATGCTATAAAAGATATTGTAGTAAACCAAGTATGCTCCAATTATTATTAGCGCCAACCCACTTAATTTCTTAATTGTTCCCGTGGATCTTCCCATCCCCTTAATTAAACTGTTCTCCGACCAAGCCACCAAATAGGTCACAAAAATCATTAAAATGCCCATAGCCATTGAGTAAACTAAAAGAGATAAAAATACAGTAAATAGTTCTCCTGTGGTTATTGGAACAATGACTAGGGCAAATAATAGCGGAAGTGTACAACCGATAGAAACTGCCCCATATCCAAAACCAAATAGATAAATATTTCTCTTTGACCTCCTGTCTTTACTTTTTAACTTATCTAATAATCTTGGGATTAGATCTGTTTTAAAAGAATAGCCTGCAAACAAGATAAGCCCCAAAATAATCAATATGAAGCCGATTGTTGGAGCAACATAACCAAGATACCGAGTAATGCCTTTACCCACAATAATGATGGCTGCACTTAACAAAATAAAAAAGGTTATTACCCCTAAAGCTACCATTATTCCAAGTTTTGCTGGATGCTCTTTTTTCTGTGCTTCTGAGCCTAAATAAAAAGCCGCATATCCAGGGAATAAGGCAAAAGCACATGGAGAGAAAAATGAAACCGCTCCGGCTAAAAATGAAAATCCTAATAAGACTGGAACTGAAAATTGGCCTATCTTTCCAAGATTGGGAGCGACTAAATTATTCCAACCTTTTAACCCAGCAGTCATTAATACTATAAAAATAACAACTACGATCCCCAATAATAAAATTTCGTTTGATTTTTTCATTTTTGCAACACCCCTTAGCACCATAATTACGCTGCGTATCCATTAGTGCGCGTTTTTCTGAAAAAAATTAAATTACCTTATCTATTAAGCAAGAACTTCTATTCTACACAACAACTCATCCTCTTGGGATCATGTTTGAATGCCTGAGCAGAAATTTTTATAGCCTCGCTGAATGTGGGGAAGATGTGTATCATATCTATTATTTCATCAATGGTAAGGCCTTGCCTTATACTCAGAGCTGCTTCATGAATAATTTCGGAAGCAAGTTCCGATAAGATATGCACCCCTTTAATTTTACTATCTTTATGCCCGACTACCATAAAGATTAAACCCTTTGTTTCCTTAATCGCCTTTGCCTTAGGAACTCTTTCCATCTCCACCTTGCGGCATAAACAGGTACCATATTCTGACATGTATTCCTCTTCAGTCATACCTACAGAGGAAACTCGTGGTGAGGTAAATACAGCATAGGGAATATTTTTATAATCCATTTTAATTTTTTCTTTAGATAAGGCATTTCGGGCAGCAACATTTCCCTCCTTTGCCGCTACTGTCTCAAGTAAAGGTACTCCCGTAATATCTCCAGCAGCATAGATATGGGGAACAGGAGTTTGTAAGTATTCATTCACCCTGACAAATCCATTTTTATCTACCTCAATACCCAGCTTGTCCAGACCCAAATTCTGGCTATTGCCCACTACTCCGGCAGCCAAAAGAATCTCTTCTACCTCAAGACTAGCCATACCTTCTTTATTTTCAATCTCAACAATTTTCCTCTTTCCTGCATTTACCTTTTTTACTTTTGCATCGGTAAATATCTTTATTCCTTCCTCTTCCAGATATTTTTTCAGGCGCTCAGAAATTACTGGCTCTGTTCCGGGTAAAATGCGCTGCATTGCTTCCACAATAAACACCTTGCTTCCAAAACGGGAGAAAATCTGGGCAAATTCTAAACCCAAGGGACCTCCTCCAATTACAAGTAGAGTTTTAGGAAGTGTTCTTAGTTCTAATGCTGTGCAATTGGTCAAAAATCCGGCTTCTTTTAATCCCTCAATGGGTAAAATCTTTGTAGATGAGCCGGTTGAGATAATGAATTTATCTGCAGAATATTTTTCACCATCAACTTCAATTTTTTTCTCTGACAGAAAGCGTGCTTTACCTTCCTTATAAGTTACATTGGGTAAATTTTCTAGTACATCCAGATAATTAGATTTTCTTAAAATATTTACCAGTTGGTCTTTTTCCTCCATAACTTGAGTAAAATCAACTTCTGCTGATAATTTCAGAGACTTGAAGTGATTATTTTTTCCCTGATAAAAATTTCTGGCTACTTCCAGCAAAAACTTTGTAGGCACACAACCCACATTGACGCAGGTCCCACCCATAGGCAAGCCTGAATTTACCATCAGGGCATTGGTATCCAGACTATCTGCTTTGATTGCTGCGGCAAAACCTGCAGCACCACCGCCAACAATAATTAAGTCAAATCTGTTGTCTTTACTCGAAAACATTGGTCTCCTCCTCATTATTTAGTTCAAATTCCGATACGAGGAAATGTCAGCTATAGTGCTTACAGAATAGGCTTGGAATTATAGAAGCAGGGTTTTTGCCCTAATCTGACTCTGTTTCTGGGAGAAGATGTTCTATCAAGTCAAAGGCATCCTGGCTTGCCCAATCTCTGGCTCCCAAGGCCTTGCCTACTATCCTTCCCTGAGAATCAATAAGATAAGTGGTGGGAATGGCCCGCACTGCATAGATGGATCCGACTTCTCCTCGGGAATCCAAAAGCACAGGAAAGGTGAGACCATAATCCTTCATAAAGGAACTTATCTCCTCTTTTTTCTCCCTGAGATCTACCGCCAGGATAACAAAGGCCTTCTCCTTAAATCTTTGCCACAGTTTCTCCATCGAGGGCATTTCCTCGCGACAGGGACCGCACCAGGTAGCCCAGAAATTGAGAAAAACGACTTTTCCTTCAAAATCCTTCAGGCTCACTGCGGACCCCTCCAGATTTTCCAAAGTAAAATCCGGTGCTTCTACGAGAGGGGTGATTCTCTGAACACCCAGGGAAGTGTATAGACTCTCAGAAGATCTTTCTTCTGCTCCTGTTTTTTTCATCCATGACAGAGCTATAAAAACAGAAACTAACAGAACTGTCCCTACTATTATCATCTTTCTTGCTCTCATCCTTTACCTCCTTGCCATTTTTAATTTTATCTGATGCTAAATATTGAACCTGCTCAAAAAGGGCAGCCATCGGTTAAAAGCAGCCGTTAAAATCAGAAAATAATTGGTCAACAGGAGAATCCCTACTCCGATGAGAAAGATACCGCTAATTATAGAAATTAATCGAAGGTGTCTCTTTAGCTTCTGATAACGCTCTAAGAAAGCCTCCAATCCTAAAGAAACCAGGAAAAAGGGTAGGGCCAAGCCGGCTGAGCAAACTGCTAAAAGAGCAATGCCGGATAACATAGAATTGGTAGTAGAAGCATAAAAAAGGATCGCGGCAAGGATAGGGCCGATGCAGGGAGTCCAACCAGCAGCAAAGACTACCCCCACTAGGGAAGAGCCAAGATAGCCCATTGGCTTGCGCTTAAGATGGAATTTTCTCTCCTTTTGAAGGAAGCCTAGATTAATCAGCCCGGTAAATTGGATGCCTAGCACAATAATAAAGGCTCCTCCTATCCTGGCTTGTTTCATGGCGGTCTCCTTTCAAATAAGCATCTTAGTAATGTGGGCCAATGTAGGCGGACCCCCTTGCCAGTCCCTTAGTGAGGGGGGATGTCTCCCCCCTCACTTCTGGTAAAGAGGTGGATATCGGAGTCATTCTACCTTTACCTGCCCAAGCATGCCACCGTGATACCGACAGTAATACTCAAAGGTTCCTGACCTGTTGGGTGTAAATTCAACTGTTATCTCGCTTCCTCGCAAATTCTCATTTACTCCCAACTCATCAATGGTAAAGGTGTGGACTCCACTATTCTGAAAGACAATTCTCACCGGCTGGCCCTTTCTTAGAACAAGATTTTTCGGCTCAAAGAAGAAATTACCGGAACTCATACTAATCTCTCTGATGGTAACTATCTTTCGACGCTCCTCGGTAGATAGAAAGTAAAGATGCACATCAAAATGGGGCACCTCAAACCCCTCATGGCCACGAGGCATAAACTCAATATCCATATGGTCCACCTGGGCACCTACGGGAAGACCGGAGAGTTCTTTAAACCTCTCCTCACCTTCAGGAGTGCTCAGGGTTACCTCCTCCATTAAGTCAGCTGTGAACATATACTCCACACCAATAACCTCCCCCTCATGGACAAGGTAAATCGGGCCTACCGGCAAGTTTTCCGGATTAGCCCAGTGTTCTCCCATACCAGAGACAAGAGGGCTTAACTTTTGAACTCCTTGGGGTAGTTTGATTTCGCCTAGGATTTTCTCTCGACTAGGTTGTCCTGCTTTTTGGTGATAAACAGCTAAAGACCTCCCTGTGTAGAGTAGAAATACCAACCCTGTTGCCAATATATATACATAAAGCCTACCTCTTTTTCTAAACAATTTCATTCCCTTTCTCCCTTTTTTGAAATTTTCTATTTCTTTGTTGGTCCCCCTCTTCCGCCTCAAAATTTAACGGCCTACTCTGCCGGGATTTAAACCGGTTCCTTGGGCTAATGTGAACCCTATATTTTGTTACAGGCACACTCATCATAAGGTTTACCGCATCCCTCGCAGACTCCATTTACTATCTTTCTCCCGCACTTACAAGGAGTACAACCACAATTCGTGCACATATCTTTCACCTCCCTCATATGATCCAATTTTGGTTAATGGATCTATGTTTTTTAAAGTAGTGATTTTCACCTTCCCTCCTGCTTTTTTCTTGAGCTTTCCTTTCTAAAATCCTTGTTTTCCTCGCAAATTCTGGTTCATTTTAACCTTATCAGCCTGGTTCTTAAGTCGCTTTGCCCCTCAAAAATTTTTTCGAGCCAATATTATATCTCTTTAAAATCCTCTGCGTGCTTTCCTCAACTTTAGCTCTATCTAAAATTATTTTATATCCGGCCTCATTTATTATAATGTGATATTTGTTCTTATTGCTTTCAAACGCATTTATCAGATCCTTCATATCCTTAATTTTCTTACCATTAACCTCAGAGATCACCTCGTGCCCACGATTGTGATAGCCAACATTAACTTCATCTGCAAGAACCTGAACTAAAAGTATTACCTCTTTTCGGTCTTCTGTTGGTTCTCCACGGTAATAGTAATTGACCAGATTTCGAGGAGCCTCATCATACCAGTTTGTTCCCCACATTTTTAGAAAGTTAAGTGTCAGTGGTTCAAATACAAGACCTCCCAAAATATAATAAACCGGACGCGTATCATACTGCTCATTTGGCACCAAACGGAAGTCCCCCAGAGTCTTGGTTAGCTTAACTTCAACATTCTTCAACCTACCATCTCTTAAGATTTGAAGTTCAACTACATCATTAACAAATTTATTCTGGGCCAGGTATCCAAAAGATGTCCTCTCACCTCTTCTAAATTCTATTGTTCCATCGTTTTCTATATTCTTCCCATCAATTGAAAGAATTATATCCTCTGATTTCAGCAAGTCTTTGGCAGAGGAACCCAGATAAATTTTGTTTACCAATACCCCAGTTTGTTCTTCGGTCATCTTATATCTTTGTCTGATGTCAGGATTCTCCAGCCCCTGCCATGATATTCCAATGCGCGGTATTCCATCGTATTTACCATCTTCTATATCCTTTAGAAAATACTTGATGAGAGGCGCAGGAACCATGTAACCAATATTTTCTCCTCGTCCTGCTTGGAATGCCACCCCAACTATTTTATCATCTTTTATCACAGGTCCTCCACTACTACCTGGATTTATTGCTGCATCAATCTGACATGTCAATAAATATTCTTGGCTATGGGTGTAAAGTTGATGTTCGACCCTTGATACCACACCCTCGGTAATAGCCAATTCATCACCCCCCTCGGGAAAACCGTAGACGACTACCCGATCCCTGAGCCTTGGTAGTTCTCCAACTATGAGAGGTTCAACACCTAAAAAGAATGAATCATCCCTAACCTCGAGAATAGCAAGATCAGACTTATGAGCAACTGTTTTTACAATCGCTGTATATTTCCTTGCCTGACCGGCACGTTTTACTTGAATGAAGGTCTGATCTGCTACAACATGGGCACTTGTCAAGATTTGCTTTCCATCGATTATGGATCCAGAACCGGTACGGATTTTTGAGCCGTACATCTGCCATGGATTATAGTAATCAGGTCTATTATAGACCGTATATACTTTCACAATTGCCTCTTTTACATTTTGCGCATATGATGGTAAGACAACCAAACATAAAATTGCTATTAAAATAAGTTTCGAGAATAACTTCATTGCCCTTCTCCTATACTTGGTGGCTTCGACGACCTTCAACTATTTCCCTCAATCGACTTTGGCTACCGATCTGTCAATCCGTTTGAGGATAAAGTATCTTGATCCCGATTTCTCCTCTACGGTTGAAATCATCACTCCCTCATGGCCGGCATAGATCAACTTATCAAACCTATCTAGAAATTGATTGGAATTAGTGTCCTCATAGAAAACCATAGTGTGACTGACTCCCTCACCCTCTTCACCGCTGAGGATAAGATCCCCTACCTGGAGAGAGTCTTCTGAACTACCAATTCTAACCACGGCATGGGCTCCATCCTGGTCAATCAATTTTTCTTGTGAATCTCTTATAAAGGTTCCATCCAGGTTCCTGATCTCAATGCGAAAAGGGCTGGAGGCTACCAGGTAAAATCTATCCTGGTCAACATCTAAGCCGAACACAACATCGGGCAAGGTTATTCTATTTACCATTTTACCGCTAAGGTTATAAATGAGAACCTCTTTTTTGTACACTGGCACGTAGACTAGATTTTCCTTAACCGCAAGGCCACCCACTGGTACGAAAGAGTCGTAGAGTTTTTCCAGCCTTATTTTCTTTTGTAGATTTCCCTCCAGATCAAAAATATAGAGACTATCTGAGGCGAGTAGGTAAATAGACCTACCTTCATCATCAACTCCTATACCCTGGGGTCTAAGTTCTACTTGGGTGGTGTAGATCTGACCGTCTACGGTAAGAGTATGCTCAACTTTTGGTCTGATAGTCTTTTCTACCTTACCCTCTAAATCGAGAATCTCTATCTGTCTTTCCAAATTCTCGGTTTCGTTTATGAGGAAAATTTTACCATTCTTAGAGATAGCAATATCCAGATAATTAGCTGAAGG
>JBHIEA010000064.1:0-8997 GCA_046760365.1 bacterium | reverse complement strand
TTACGCTGGTTCCCCGAGCCAGACAGGCAAGAGCTGTTATTTGAGGCTGTAGATCGGTGGAGAATCCGGGATAGGGAAGGGTTTTTAGCCTGATGGACTTTAGAGAATTTGGCCCCTTGACTCGCAGCCAGTCATCGCTAGCCTCTATTTCTGCTCCCATCTCCTTTAATTTAACAAAGGTCGAGGTTAGATGATTTGAACAGATTTCTTCTAATCCAATCTCTCCACGGGCGATAATGGCGGCCATTATCAAAGTGCCTGCTTCAATACGATCAGGAATGATTCTATGATGCGTCGAGTCAAGCTCTCGCACTCCCTCGATTTTGATGAGGCTTGTCCCCTCTCCCTCAATCTTAGCTCCGGAGTGGTTGAGAAAATTGGCTACCTCTACCACTTCTGGACTGGAGGAGGCATTTCTTATAAGAGTTACCCCTCTGGCCAGACTGGCCGCCAACATTAAATTTTCTGTAGCTCCTACACTGGGAACATTCAAATAGATGTTGCTGCCTTGAAGACTCCCTTTAACGCTCGCCTCAATGTATCCATTATTTACTTCTATCTTGGCTCCCAGTTGTCTTAATCCCTTGAGATGTAGATCCACTGGTCTTCTACCGATATTACATCCTCCGGGAAGGCAAATCCGAGCCTGGCCCCGTCGGGCCAAAAGAGGACCCAGAACTAAGATAGAAGCTCGCAAAAGTTTAACGTGTTTGTAAGGGGCCTCGTAGGCAGAAAGATGGCTAGAATCAGTCTCTAAAGTTCTATTCCCTCTTCTTACTTTGACCCCTAAACCCTCTAATACCTCAGCCATGGTCGATATATCAACAAGATAGGGAACATTTTCCAGCCTCGATATCCCCTCTGTGAGTAGACTCGCGGCCATGAGCGGAAGAGCAGCGTTCTTGGCTCCATTTACCTTGAGTTTCCCTTTCAGGGGAAATCCTCCTTCAATCATGAACTTTTCCACCTGCAGCTCCTTCTATTTTTTGATGATCCTGATCTCCGAATTAGCCATCAGCTCCTTCAACCATTCTTCTAGATTCTCTTTTTTCTTTTCCTCCTTTAGATACTTTTCTATCTCCCTCTCACAGCTCTTAAAATCAAGCTCGCGTCTCTTTCTCAGTTGGATAATGCGATAAAAATCCTCATTTTCTTCCTTTACCTTTATGGCCTCTCCTTGTTTAAGAGGAAGGAGTGCCGCTCTCAAACTCGGCTTTACATCCCTGAAGCTAATCCATCCTAATGCATCTGCTGGTCGGACATCATTGTTCAAAGAAAACTTTCTGACAACCTCAGCCCAACTTTCCCCTTTTTTTAACTCACGGAGGAAAAGATCAGCCATAGCCTCAGTTTTAACTATGGCTTGAACTATTTGAACTTTCCCTGTATTGCTCAAATTCTTTTGGTGACCTTGATAAAACTGGGAGACCCTGGGTTCTGAAATATCTTCTCCGCGTAGATATTTCTTTAGCTTTAAATAAAACTCTCTTATTTCTAGGTCTTTTATTCTCAAAATCTTCATAATCTCTTTTTCCTTTTGGTGGATGAGCCTATCTCGCAAAATCCTCCTCTTTAGCCACTCTCTGTACTCGTCTGCTGTTAGTCCACTTTGGCTCAAGGCTTGCTCAAATTCTTCATCAGAAAGATCTTTTTTAATTTCAGCCAGATAGTTTTCCAGCGTCTCAGAACTTACTGAGATCTTTTCCCTTTTAGCTTCTTGACAAAGAATGAAATTCTCTACAACCTCCTCGAGCCCTAAATTTCCTCCGGTTAGGAATATTGCCTGGTCTAGTTGCCTTTGAGTAATGATCTCTCCATTAACCACTGCTAGTACTTGGTCAATCAACTCACTCCCCCAGGAGCACTCAGCCCCAAGCAGGATAAGAAAAATCACAAAAAGAAAAATAACCCTCATTGCCTTACTCTATGCTTCGCCCAGAGTATAGCACATCTCTGAGACGTTGTAAAATTCTCTCTAAGGATAGTAGAAGCTGTTTTCCCTCACCCTTCCTAGAGATGATTAAATTTCTCTCATCCAGTGGAAAGGGCTGGACTTCAGGTGAAAGTTTTCTTTTAATCTGAGCTCGAGCGTCTTCATTAAGAGGGGTGAAAGGAGAGAAAGTAGTCCAGATTTTAGATCCTTTGCTTCTCAAGCAGACAATCCCCAGCTTTTGAGCTATGAGTTTTATTCGTAAGACATCAATGAGATGGTTGGTCTCAGCCGGCAAAGGTCCGTAGCGATCCCGCAGCTCCTCTTTTAATTTAAGGGCCTCCTCATGGTTCCTTATTTCTCCTATTCTTCGATAAAGCTCAAATCTATGTTCTTGGCAAGGCACATAAGAGGAAGGGATCCGAGCTTCTACCTTTAGGTCTAAACTTATAGGTAGGCGCCTCTCAATCTTTTCTCCGCGTAATTTTTTAATCTCCTCAGAGAGAAGCTCAGAATAAAGAGTAAATCCTACCGCGGCTATGTGACCGTGCTGTTCTCTACCCAGGAGATTTCCTGCTCCTCTTATCTCCAAATCTTGCATGGCTATACGAAATCCAGAGCCAGGTTCTTTAAACTGGCTAATCACCTCCAGTCTTTTGCGGGCTTCATGAGTAAGTAATTTAGCCGGGGTGAAAAGAAAAAAAGCGTATCCCCTTAACCTGCCTCTACCAACCCGGCCTCTTAATTGGTAAAGGTCAGCCAGACCAAATTGTTCGGCTCCTTCGACAATCAAGGTATTTACATTGGGCATATCTATACCCGATTCAATAATAGAGGTGCAGGTTAAAACGTGGTATCTTCGTTCGAGAAAATCCCGGGTAACTTTTTCAAGCTGTCTTGAAGGCATTCTTCCATGTGCCACGGCGACTTCACTTTGGGGAACCAATTTCTTTATCTTTTCCGCAACTCTATAAATTCCCTCAATTCTATTGTAAAGGTAGAAAACCTGACCCTTCCGCCCCAGTTCTTCCAGGATAGCTCTCCTTATGAGTTCTTCATCATACTCTGCCACCTGAGTTTCCACATTGAGTCTCTCTTGGGGAGGAGTAAAGATCATGCTCATCGGCCTTACTCCTACGAGCGACATGTAGAGGGAGCGAGGAATAGGAGTAGCACTGAGGGTTAGGACATCGACCGAACTTCTGAGTTCTCTTAGTGTTTTCTTTTGCTCTACTCCAAATCGCTGTTCCTCATCAATTATGACCAGACCTAGATCCTTAAACTCTATGTCGCGCTGTATTAGCCTATGGGTGCCTATGACAATGTCAACGGCTCCATTTTTGAGGGAAGCTATGATATCTTTCTGTTCTTGGAGACCTTGAAAACGCGATAGCATCTCGATCCGAATAGGATAAGCTGCCATTCTTTCTTTGAAGGTTCGGTAGTGCTGTTCGGCTAAAATAGTGGTAGGAACCAGCATAGCTACTTGCTTGTTGTCCATTACTACTTTAAAGCCTGCTCGCATAGCCACCTCCGTCTTTCCATATCCGGCATCTCCACAAACTAGTCGATCCATAGGGCTGGGACTTTCCATATCCTGTTTTACCTCATGAGTAGCTCTTAACTGATCAGGAGTCTCTTCATAGGGAAAAGAAGTCTCGAATTCAAGCTGCCAGTCGCTGTCGGCAGAGAACTGATGACCCGGTATCACTTTTCGAATGGAATAAAGCCGTAGAAGTGAAGAAGCCAGGTCTCGAGCTGCTTTTCTGACTCTTCTCTTGGTTAATCTCCACTGTCCCCCTTCTAGACTGTAAATGGGAGGTGGATGATCAGAGTCTCCCACATACTTGTGCAATCGGTCTAGCTGATCCAGGGGGATGTAAAGCCTATCAGCTCCTTTGTAATTTACCTGAAAATAATCACATTTTCTTCCTTGTATCTTTAAGGTCTTTATCCCCCTAAATTTACCTATTCCATGATCAACATGTACTACATAATCGCCTCTTCGAAGTTCGGTCCATCTTTTAATCTCCTTCTCCTTTTCACCGGACCATCTCTGCCTTCTTTCCCGATAACGTTTAAAGACATCCTCATCAGTAATAATGACCTGCTTTAGGTCATGGAGAACAAAGCCTTTTCTAAGATCACCCAGCGAAATGAGAAGAGGAGGAGAATCCTCATGAAGGGAGAACTCCTCTCTTAACGGTATTTCGAGATCTTTTTCTTCGAATAGCTCCTTCAGTCTTTCCCCCTGGCCTCGATTGGGGGCTAGAAGTATTATTTTATATTTTCTCTTTCTCCAGGATTTTATGTCGCAGGCTAACAGATCAAAATGGCCCTGATAAGAAGGTAAACCGCTACAGGAAAATGACATACTCTCCCGGGGCTTCATCCAAGGAGTCTTTCGGGCCAGGGTGGAAAGATACAAGTGAGGAGACTCCAAAACACGCCTAAGTCCTTGATCGTCTGGACCTGTCCGCATCTTTAGCCAATCCTGAATCTGGGCTGGTTCATCTAAAATTACAGTGAGAGAGGGAAAAGCCTCAAATAAAGAATAGAGTTTCGCCCTAGTCTTCTTTTCCAAAGCTAGTTCATCTTTGGAAGACAAAACAACCTCTCTTTTCTTCCCCACCGAGGTCTGCCTCTGGGGACTAAATTCTCTTATGGATTCTACAGTGTCTCCGAAAAGCTCGATCCTGATAGGATTAGAATAGAGGGGAGAATAGAAATCTACGATTCCACCCCGAAAGGAATAATCACCCCTTTCTTGTACCAAAGGAGAAAACTCATAGCCTCCTTCAGTTAAGTGCTTTATGAGGGTATCTCGATTGATTTTCTTCCCTCTTTGGACTAGAAGAGAGTCTCTATCCAGGCTAGATGTGGCTGGTACTTTTTGGCGCAGAGCTTCCAAAGAGGATAACACCAAGAGGTGATCCTCTTTCCTCAATTGAAAGAGAATCTTTAGACGTTTTCCGGCTAAATCCTTTTCTTGGGAGGGAAAGAGAAAGATTTTCCCATCTGAGGCAAGCAAGGTAAGTAGATCTTGGTAGGCACTCTCAGCCTCTGATTCACTGGGAAAAACCAATAAAAAAGAACCCCTCAGGTTTTTACTCAGGAGGGCCATGGCATAGGATTTAGCTTCCTGAGTCAAGCCATAAAGCCAATAGGGAACAACTCCTTGTTTTATTTTTTGAAGACATACCTCAAGTTTGCTTTTTGTCAACTACAACCCTTTCCTCCTTCATTTTTCTTTGAAGAGATTCAATCAAGCTGTCCATCTCTCCATTCAAAATGTCTTCCAAATTATGTAGAGTTAGGTGAATCCGGTGATCGGTGACCCTTCCTTGGGGAAAGTTGTAAGTTCGGATGCGCTCCGATCTTTCTCCCCTCCCAATCTGATTTTTTCTTTTCTGGGAGATCTCTGTCTGCTGCTTAGCTTCTTTTCTCTGAAGGAGCTCAGCCCGCAAAACTCGCAGAGCTTTAATCTTATTTTGATGTTGGGATCTTTCATCTTGACATTGGGCTACAATCCCGGAAGGTTTGTGCGTGATCCTCACTGCGGAATCGGTAACATTTACATGCTGCCCTCCTGCTCCTCGGGAATGAAAGGTTTCTATCCGTAGATCTTCAGGCTTTATCTTAACCTCTACTTCCCGGGCCTCGGGAAGGACCGCTACCGTTACCGTCGAGGTATGGATTCTGCCACTCGATTCGGTAATAGGCACCCTCTGTACCCGATGTACTCCACTTTCAAAGCGAAGGGTAGAAAAAACATCTCTTCCTTCAATGCCGAAGACCACTTCCTTAAAACCTCCTTTATCGGTAAGGTGCTGATCTATGTTCTCTATGGCCCAACCACGTTTCTCTCCAAAGCGGGCGTACATCTTGTATAGATCAGCAGCAAACAAAGCTGCCTCTTCTCCCCCTGCTCCAGCCCGAATCTCCATAATTACATTCCGACGAGAATATGGATCACTAGGTTCCAAAAGAGCTGAAAGTTTTTTCTCTACTTGGGCCATTTCATGGTTGAGAGTCTTTTTTTCCTCTTCGGCTAGTGCTTTGATTTCTGGGGTCTCTTTTTTATCTCCCAGAATATCCTCCAATTTTTCTATCTCATTTTGAATATTCTTATATTGTTGCCATAGAACTGCCGTCTCTTCCAGTTCTCGGTATTCCCGGCTATATTTTTCTAGTAGCTTCTTATTTTCTAAAACATTGGGGTCAGAAAGAAGCTCACCCAGCTCTTGATATCGAAGTTCGACCTTGTTTAATTTAGCTATCTGGGGTATCTGCATCAAAGGATCCTTAGTAAGCATTCAACAGTGAGCCATCAGCGTTCAGTGAGTTGCTGAAAACTGATAGCTGAATACTTGTTATTATATACTGGGCCGTCCCTTTGTCAATTTCTTATCTTGCAGTCTCTAGAATGATCCCATACTCTGCTGCCCGCCGAGGAAAGGGCATCTCCAAATATTTTCTGCAAACTGGAGCTGATCCTGCTGCCACAAATAGCATCTCAGTCGATTTTCGATCCCGTAATCCTCTCGTAAGCCTCAAGGTATCTCCGGGAGGTTTTTTTGATTATATAAGAGGGAAGGAAAGGGGCAGGAGGAGTCTTATCCCAATCGAGACTCTCTAAGTAATCCCGCACAAACTGCTTATCGAAATTTACCTGGTGATGGCCAGGTCGATAATCTTTCTTAGACCAGAATCTTGAGGAATCCGGAGTTAAGAGCTCATCTATCAGGATAACCTCTCCCTGGTAGAGTCCAAATTCTAACTTGGTGTCAGAGAGAATAAAATCTCTGGACTCTAAATACCTGTTCGCTCTTTCATAGATCTCCAGACTTATCTTTTCCAGTTTCTGCGTGAGGGTAGCTCCGATCATTACCTCCATTTTTTGCTTGCTGATGTTGAGGTCGTGGCCACTCTCTGCCTTGGTGGCTGGAGTAAAGATAGGCTGAGGGAGTTTATCAGCTCTTTTCAACCCCGAGCTCAGCTTGGTCTCCCCTAGGGACCCATACCTCTTATACTCCTGGTAGGCAGAGCCAGCCAGATATCCCCTTACTACACATTCAACCCTAATGGGTAGGCTTTTCCTCACCAGCATAGATCTTCCTCGCAAGATGCCTCTAAATTCTCGTAGCTCAGGAGGAAAATCCTCTTCTTTGGTAGTAATTAGGTGATTGGGAATAATGTCTCGGGTGAGGTTAAACCAAAACTCTGACAGATGAGTTAAAATCTTACCTTTATAGGGAATTCCGTTGGGCAGCACGCAATCAAAGGCAGATATTCTATCGGTGGCTACTATGAGAAGTTTTTCGTTTAGATCATAAAGATCCCGGACCTTTCCTTTTTTAAAGATTTTTAATCCGGCAAGATTTGTCTCTAATACTACTCTATTGGTAGGCAATTTTTTGGATGCTGCTGGACTAGTGCCTTAGCTACTTTCCATCCTGCTCTAACTCAACATTCCAGTAGGCAAGATCCAGAAAGTCCTTCCAACTCTCCTCGATTACCTGGTCGAGAGTGTATTTAACGAAAGACCGCCAGTGAGGCCTCTTGGGGGTTCTAATGAGACTCATTCCTGCCTCGGCCAGGGTTCGGCTTCCCTTACGAAGATTGCAGGGGACACAGGAACAGACCACATTATCCCAGTTATCCTTCCCTCCCCGGGACAGGGGAACCACGTGATCCAGGTTCAAATCTTGGGGCTTAAATTTTTTACCACAGTATTGACAGGTATTTTCATCCCTCCTGTGGATGTTTTTGCGGGTAAACTTCACTCTTCGGGGAGGAAGCCTATCATACACCAATAAAAGTATGACCCGAGGGATCCTGATTTTATAGGTGATCGTGCTTATTATCTGACCATCCTGAGAATGACCTTGAGAAAAGTCTCTCCAATCCTCAAAACCAAAGGTATAAAAAGACCCCCCTTCTTTCAATACTACCTGGGCATGCCTTAAATAAAGTAGGCAAAGAGCTCTTCTCACCGAACACACATCCACTACCTGCCACAGCTTATTTAGAACTAATACTTCACTGCTAAGAATTTCCGTTACCAATTTAACCAGCTCCTAGATTAATAAGAACCGAAGAAAACAAAGTATTTTGAAACTCCTCCCCTCTCTTAGCCTCGCGCCACAAACTTTTGGTTCTCATATTTAAGGAATTACGCCAAGGACTCCTCTTAAAATTATTTTCATGATAGCATAAATCAAAGGAGTGTCAAGCACATGCGTTGGGCGAATTTGCTTACCTAAAAGATTCTGACCCTCTAAGAGGTTAATAGGATTAGACTTCTTCAATTTCTAACTCCGGAAAGGGGTAATGTTCGACATTTTTCGTAATTAATATTAAACCGTAAGCCATAGCTGTAGCAGCTATAATTACATCAGTGGTAGCTAATGTTTTTCCTTTTTGACCATGCTTTTGCCTGAGTTCTCCAGCTAATTTAGCAACCTCTCTGGTTACTTCAAAATAATAAAGACTTTCAATGAATCGATCTGTTTTCTCTTTCTCTTTTTTTCTCATACCAGCATAAATCTCGGCAATATTAATACAACAACACCCAGCTACATCGCCTCTCTCACCCATTTTTTCTAAACGAGAGTTTACCTTTATATTGGCTCGCAAGTGATCGATTATTGTCGTAGTATCCAGTAGATATTTAGCCATTATAATATGTCTTTTAATCTCTCCTCATCCTCTTCCCGCAAACTTCTTACCCAATTATCTACTCCCTTTCTGAGTTCAGGGTGATCCACGTCTTTCCAGGCTCCCGCTGTTTCTCTTAAAGCCTGAAGAAAATTTAAGCGTGCTACCTCTTTTTTTACGGCTTGAGTTA
This sequence comes from bacterium, assembly GCA_046760365.1. Lineage (GTDB taxonomy): Bacteria > Aerophobota > Aerophobia > Aerophobales > AE-B3A > AE-B3B. The sequence continues at coordinate 217 of JBHIEA010000064.1, read as the reverse complement.
TGAACCAGCTACGCTTTCTCTTTCCTGAAAGCTTATCTATCTCTTTTACTAAATCTTCAGGTACCACAACATGGGTTCTCTTTTTAACAGCCATATTAATCTCCTTTCTTCCTTTTTAATTCCATCTTTATATTAAAGAAATGTGGGATTTTGTCAAGAGCAACAGGGTTAGCTTGCCCAAATTATAACAGCATAATGTGGCTAAGATATGTATTGA
>JBHIEA010000063.1:0-9059 GCA_046760365.1 bacterium | reverse complement strand
TAAAATCTCCGTATTCCACATCAGCTATGGGCCGCATACCCATAAGAGCTGCCCCCACAGCCACTCCCGCTATACCCAACTCAGAAATAGGAGTATCGAGGACTCGTAGATGGCCAAATTCCTCCGACAACCCTAAGCTAACGCTGAAGGCACCTCCCCATCCCCCTTTGATACCTATATCCTCACCAATACAGAAAACGGTTTGGTCACGTCTCATTTCCTCTCTTATTGCTTCCCTCAAAGCCTCAGCTATCGTTAATTTCCTCATGGTCTTCTCCTAACTACTCAGGCAAACACATCGCTTAAAGCATCTTCCGGGTTAGGAGAGGGACTCTTTTGAGCAAATTCTAGGGCCTCCTCAATCTGAGTGTTCACTTCATTTTCGATTCTTTTACCCTTTTCCTCGGTTAAAATGCCCATTTTGATCAGGTCCTTATGCATTCTCGAGATTGGGTCTTTTGCCAGCCAGACCCTTTCCTCCTTTTTATCCCGATATTGTCCCGGGTCGGAACGAGAGTGGCCACCCCGTCGATAGGTCTTGCATTCAATCAAAGTCGGTCCTTCTCCTTTTCTGGCCCTCTTTATGGCTTTTGTTGCTGTCTGGTATACCGAGATGACATCATTTCCATCCACCACTATCCCTGGCATCCCGTAAGAGGAAGCTCGCTCGGCAATATCCTTTAATTTCATTACTTTACTAACATGAGTGGAGGCTCCATACAAATTATTCTCACAAACATAGATGACAGGTAAACTCCAGATACTACCCATGTTTATTGCCTCATGAAAGGCTCCCGTGTTGCTGGCTCCATCCCCAAAGAAGGAAACGGCCACCCGGTCTAACCTTTTCATTTTAAACGCCAGGGCGATACCGGTGGCCACAGGAATTCCTCCTCCCACGATGGCTATAGCGGGAACCATGCCTGCTTCAATGTCTCCCATATGCATGGAGCCGCCTTTCCCTTGGCAACAACCGGTCCTTTTGGCAAAAAGTTCTGCCATTAGTGATTTTAGAGGGACCCCTTTGGCGATGGCGTGACCGTGGGGTCGGTGGGTACTGGTAATCACATCGTCTTTTCTAAGACCCTGACACACTCCCACTGCCACTGCCTCCTGTCCCTGGTAAAGGTGAATAGTTCCCGGCATCTCCCCCGTGAGGAACAACTGGTAGACCCTATCCTCAAACCGCCTTATTTTCAGCATGGCAGTGTACATCTGAACCAGTTTATTTTTAGGGATCCCTCTATCATTCATCATAAAAACTCACCTCCAATCCTTACTTCTTGGATGCTCTGCCTTTTGTGAGTGAGGACGAGTTTACAATATCAATAAATTTTTCAAAGGCTTCATCCCAGCGTTCCCTCTGTTTTAAGTCTGGCTCAAAAGTATCTACATTAAAGGAGTTCTTGATAACCTCCCTGCACTCCTCAGGATTAGCAATTGCTTTATCTGCCACGGCCTGGACGAGAATATTTCCTATGGCAGTTGCCTCCCCGGGTCCAGTTATTACCGGTTTTTGCAGACAGTCAGCAGTCATCTGGGACAGAAGCCGATTTTTGGAACCGCCGCCGACGATATTCAGTCCCTTAATAGGTCTACCCTTTATATCCTCCAGCATATTGGAAACGTGCCTGTAGACTAACGCCAATCCTTCCAGGGCAATACGAGCAGTTTCTCCCTTGGTTTGAGGTGGGGCTTGCCCTGTTTTCTTACAGAAATTGACAATTGCCTCTGACATATTGGTAGGATTATAAAAAGATGTATCATCAGGATTAATCACCGCCTTAAATGGTTTTGCCTTAGAGACCATTTCCGTGATTTTGTCATAGCTATAGAAATCTCCTTCTTTCTCCCAATCTCTTTTTAAGCGTTGGATAAGCCAAAGACCCATAATATTTTTGAGAAAGCGAGCGGATCGATTCCACCCACCTTCATTAGTAAAATTGTACCGATACGATTGCTCAGTGATTATGGGTCTTTTTTCGACCGACCCCATAATTGACCAAGTACCAGAACTACAACAGGCCCAATCTTTACCCGCAGTGGGGACAGCAAAAATTGCACTGCCAGTATCGTGAGTCAAAGGGGCTATAATTTTAGCAGACTTTAGGCCCGTTTCATCTTTTACGTCATTTAAGAGCATACCGAGAACCGTTCCCGGGTCAATAACCTCCGGAGCTATGGCGAAGGGGATTTCAAAGCTATCAAATATTTCCTTAGACCACTGATAGTTATTGTTATCATACAATTGAGATCCACTAGCTAATGAAAATTCGGCTTTCTTAACGCCGGTAAGGAAATAATTAAAAATGTCAGCCATAAAGAGGAAAACCGCCGCCGAATCCAGAGCAGCAGAGTTCATCAAACGCAGAGACAACATTTGAAAGGCAGTGTTGAGAGGAAGTAACTGAATTCCCGTAATTTGGTAAATCTTCTCCCTGGGAATTCTTTTGAACCCTTCCTCAAGCATATTATCATTTTTAGGATCACGATAGCTATAAGGAAGCCCCAGTAGTTCACCATTCTTATCCAAAAGCCCAAAGTCCACCCCCCAATTGTCTATCCCGAGGCCATCTAAGTGATCTGTATATTGCTTGGTACAAATAGATAGGGTTTTTTTAATCTCTCCATATAAATAAAGAACATCCCAGTAATAATGGCCATGAACTTTTACCATACTGTTTGGATAGCGGTAAATCTCCTTGATAGTCAAATGACTACCATCAAACTTGCCTAGTATTCCCCGCCCACTCTCTGCCCCCTGATCAATAGCTAAATATGTTTTCACTGCCATTAAAACCTCGCTTCCTAATCTATCTCAACATCAACCAAAACCTCAGAATACACAGCTATCCATCCGTCTCCCCGCTACCAGACTAATTTTATCATTAATTTTTAGAAATGTAAAATAGACTCTGTTAACCTAAACTATTCTGTGATAAATGGGGCTTCATTTGACATAACAAGAAAGTTCAGTAGGATAGAGAAAAGGGATGATGGTCTAATGCCTGCAAAAAAAGAATTTAAGAAATACGACTCGCAGTTTCTCAGGGAGGAGCTTTCTCCCCTTTTCACAAAATCAGGAATCATTTTAGCTTATCTTTTTGGTTCTCAAGCTAAAGGAGAAATCGGACCAATGAGTGACATAGATATAGCCGTCCTATGGAACAAGGACGAGAAAGAAAAACTTAAGAAGAGCCTTTTTCTGCAAAGTCAAATAAAAGAGACACTACGTGTTGACACTATCGAGGTAGGATCTCTTAATGACCAGGCTCTGAGTTTTTGTTTTCGTGTAATTAAGGACGGCATCTGCATTTTTGGAAAGGAAAAGGATCGGGTAGAATATGAAACCTTTATCCTTAATGAATATTTAGATTTTTCATACTTGGCCGAGGAATATAACCGAGCCTTCACCCAGGCTATGAGCAAGGAAAAGTGATTTGGTAAACAAAGATGAAATCTTTCACCGCTTAAATGAGATAAAGCAGGCCACCGATTATCTTAGAAAAATAAGACGCGAAGATCTTGATAGCAGGGAGAAATTTCTTTTATCCCGCTATCATCTTCAGATAATTTTAGAGGCAATGTTCACCATAGGTAACCAGATCATTGCCAATAAGATTTTTCGAAAGCCTGCTAGTTATAAAGATATCCTCACCGTCCTTTGCGAAAATAAGATATTGGGAAAAGAACTATACCATAGGCTAACTCCTCTTGTTGATCTCCGAAATCGGCTAGTCCACACCTACTGGAAAATTTCCAAAGAAGAACTAACAGAAATAGCAAGAGATGAACTAGTATACTTTGAGAAATTCGTTAGATCCATATTGGAGTGCTTAGGCCAGGAAGCATAAGGAAGTTCCCTCCCTAGACCCATATCTAAGCAAAATGTAGAAAAAATGGGGGTGGGCAACCCCCTTAATGAACAGTTCGTTGACAGATTCATTTTTATTATTATAATGAGGTAAACGTTATCCGAAAAGGTTTACCAAAATGAAGACAGTTAACCAAGGTGGAGTGAAGAAATCAACCAGAATAAAGAGCACCATCAGAGATGTTGCTAAAGAAGCGGGAGTATCAATAGCCACGGTTTCCAGAATAGTCAATAATATACCTGGCCATTATAATGAGAAAACGAAAAAAAGAGTTGTGCAGACCATAGAAAATCTTAATTACCGGCCAAATGCTGTTGCTAGAAGTCTTAGAGGGAGAAAGACACGCACCATTGGTTTTGTGGTGCCGGGACTTCAACCCTTTTTTGCAGAAGTACTGGAAGGTGTTCAATCGGTAGCAAGAAAGAAGGGCTACTCCACTGTCTTGTGTAATACCGACTACCGTCCTAAACAAGAGGAGGCCTATGTTGCCAGCCTTTTGGAAAGAAGAGTTGACGGAGTGATTTTTACCTCAGGAGTGATGAAAGATGAGCATATCCTGAGATTAAAAGAAGAGGGAATTCCCATAGTATTAATTGAGAAATTCATGGAAGGTTCTGATCTACCAGCGATAGTAATTGACAATCTCTCGGCAGCTAAGAAAGCGGTAAAACACCTTCTAAGTTTAGGGTATAGGGAGGTAGGCTACATTTCAGCCCCGTTAGAGTTGGTGCCCTTACGAGAGCGATTTGAAGGATATAAACAGGCCTTACTTGAGAGCCGGGTCCTTTACGACTCTTCAGTTGTTTACATTGAAAAAACTATTAAAAAAGAAGATCTAAGGTCGGGTTACAAGATAATGAAAAGGATACTCCACCAAGGAAATTTTCCCAGAGCCTTCTTCATAGTCTCCGATACTCTAGCAATTGGGGCCATAAAAGCAATTAAAGATTGTGGAATGAAAGTTCCCGATAATATTGCCATTGTTGGCTTCGATGATATAGATATAGCTTCTTTTTCTGATCCGCCTCTGACCACCATGGTCCAACCCAAGTACCAAATGGGTGTGAAAGGGATGGAAATGTTAATAAAGGCCATGACTGGAGTCAAACTGAGGAAAAAAGAAATAAAACTAGATATTGAGATTGCTGTTCGAGGTTCTTGTGGTGGATTGAGAAAAATGTGACAATATGATAGACGTGATATCAGGAAAATACCTGGGGTGGTAAAGGGGTCAGGGCTGCTTGGAATGGAATGAGTCAAAAAGAAAATCGTAAACTCAGTTATAGAAAGAAATACTGAAGTTATCGTCGCATCGAGACTTTAAGACCGTTTACCTAGGAAAAAACAATGGAGGGGAGGTGACTATTTAAGAGACTCGTCCTTCGGTGACGGTTATATGAATAAACTCAAAAGGAAGAAATTCAAAAGAATCCCCAGGAGGGTAAAATGAGGAAAGTTATTGTTTTCCTGGTAATTGCTAGTGTGGGCTTACTTTTAAGCTCACCCGTCATGGCTAAGAAAACTAAACTAACCCTTTGGCAAGCTTTCGCAACCGACCCTGAGAACGCCTACATTAAAGAAAAGACAATGGAATTCAATAAGGCCCATCCTGAGATCCAAGTAGAGTATTCCTTAGAGCGATGGGAGACCCGAAGAGAAAAAGTAATGCTAGCCTACGGTCGGGGTCTTCTGCCAGACCTCATCATGGCTGATAGCCCCAGTATCCCAGAGTGGGTAGCAATGGGTATAATTGCCCCTTTGGACGAGATAGATCCAGAAATGGTGACTAAATGGAAACCACGATTTGTTCCGGAGATTTGGGAGGTTTCCTCCTATCAGGGGCATTTATATCAGGTACCATCATTTGTGGATTGTAACCCGTTTCTTGTCTACAATAAGAAAGTGTTAGAAGAAGCAGGGTTTACAAAACCACCCGAAACCTGGGAAGAACTCATTGCTGTTGCTCAAAAGGTAAATAAGCCTGGTTATGCAGGGATACTGCTTGCTGCCACGAAAATTTATCTGGACATGAACGCGATTGAGGGTATGATTTACGCTAACGGTGGTAGATGGCTCAGTGAAGATGGCGAACAGGTAGTAATCAATGGCCCTGGAGCGGTAGATGTACTTAAATTGTGGGTAGATTTAGTGAGAAAATATAAGGTAACCGAACCAGGAGTAACTGAGACCAACTATATGGATGCTACCATGGCTTTCTTCCAGGGTAAAGGAGCAATGGTTCTCTGTCAGTCCTGGGCAGACGTAATGAGACTGGAATCCGGAGCTCCCGAGGATTATCCCTACGGCCTAGCTTTTGCGCCCAGGAGAAAAACCCTCAGTGGAAAATTTCCCCGAGCTAGTTTTGTAATGGGGGCCATGAATGGGGTCTTCATAACTACTACCTCTAAACACAAGAAAGAGGCTATGGTGTATGCAGATCTGTTCGCTTCCGAAGAAATATTAAGAGGCTGGATAGAAAAGGTCACTACCTTTAGAGTACCGGTGGTCAAATCGGCCTTTGAGAGCGCGGCATTCCAACAACAATATCCTGACCTTTACGTGCTCTGGAAAAAGGGTGAGTTATTTAGAGAGGCTCTGCCCCAACCAGCCTTCAATGGAATCTCTGAGTGTGAGATGAATCTCGCTGATGCCTGGCAAGCAGCTCTCCTTGGAATAAAGGAACCTCAGGAAGCTCTAGATGAATGCAAGCAGTTGAGTCAGGACGTAATAGATAGCCTGAAATTCTAGGAAAAATAGACCAGGAGGCTGAGTGGACACAAATATCACCAGCCTCCTGGAAGTAGATTAGGTAGTGCAAAAATGGAGCAAACAATAAACATAACCGCTGAGCGCCTGGGGAAGATAATGTCCCCGCTAGCGAAAAATTGGTTAGCCTACGCTCTTGTTCTCCCTGCACTGGCTTGGGTACTTTTGTTTGTAATATACCCGGTATTTTATTCGATTCAGATAAGTTTTTACAACATGCATCTACTTCGACCAGTTTATCGATTTGTAGGACTAGCCACATATCACCGGGTTCTAAGTAGTAAAGTGACCTCTCAAGTTCTCAAAAATACTTTGATTTGGGTAGGAGGGGGAACCTTTGCCACAATGGTTATCGGAGTATGGATGGGAATATTTCTCAGTATGAACTATAGGGTAAATCGGTTTTTGGCGGCCATAATCCTGATACCCTGGATACTCCCTGATGTTATATGTGGTGGTCTGTGGAAATGGATGTTTCACAGTGAACTAGGGGTTATCAACGCAGTTCTAATGCAGTTTGGGATTCTCAAACAAGCTATCCCCTTTCTGGGTCAACCTAGTACCGCACTTTTTGTATGTATGTTTATTATTGTTTGGAGACTAGTACCTTTTGTTGCCTTGATAACTTTAGCCGCCATTCAAGGCATCCCCCTTCAATTTTTTGAGGCGGCGGAGATAGATGGTGCTAGCGGCTGGAAAAAAATCCGCTATATTACTCTTCCTCTTTTGAAATATCCCATAACTATTGGAATAGTACTGAGTTTGGTGTGGATTTTGGAGAATTTCACTATTGTATGGGTAACTACCAAAGGTGGGCCAATGAACTTTAGCGAGGTAATTACTACCCATATTTATAGGCTCAGTTTCATAAAATATAAAGTGAGTGAAGGGGCAGTCCTAGGACTTTTCGGTTTTGGACTTATTTTTATAGTCACCTTAATATATCTTAGGATATTCAAAAAATTCTGGTTAGAGGAGACCTAGACTTGACCCTCAAAATGACCAAAATCGGCAGAAAAACCATGGGTCTGGTACTAGTGGCCATAGTGGCAGTGATTGTTTTTCTGGTCATCTGGTTTCCCATGCTCTGGGCGGTGAGTACCTCCTTTAAGCCAAAGGCTGAGGTCTATAAAGTCCCTCCGGTATGGATTCCCCAACGTCCAACCTTAGAAATGTACCGAAGGGTATGGACGGGTAGAAGCGTTGGTGGAGTCACCGAAGAGGGCAGTCCTTGGGGCCGCTACATAACCAATAGCTTAATCGTTACTGGAGCCACGGTTATCTTTGCCATGATACTTGCCACATTTGCCGGTTATGGCCTTGCTCGGTTTAAATTTCCTGGTCGAACGCTTATATTTATTTTATTTATCGCAAGTCAGATGTTTCCCGGCCCCATGGTGATGGTTCCAATATATGGAATTATGGTAAAATTGGGCCTATACAATACCTTGGCAGGATTAATTGTCATCTATACTGCCTCAGTTTTGCCATTTACTACCCTAATCAGTGTAGGAGGTTTACGTAATGTTCCTCTGGAAGTGGAAGAGTCGGCCATGATTGATGGCTGTTCTAGGATGGGAGTATTTTTTAGAATTGTACTGCCCCTAAGCAAGATTGCGGTGATAACTACCGGGATTTTTGCATTCCTCATGAGCTTTGGTGAGTATGCGTTCGCGGTAGTTCTTATTACCGGCTCGGAAAGACTTACTGTTCCTCTGGGATTAGCAAGGTATATTACTGCCTTTGATATTTATTGGAACGAAATATCGGCAACTGTCATTACCATTGCCATTCCTCTTGTATTTGTCTTTCTCGCGGCGCAAAAGCACTTCACCAAAGGAATAGTGGCCGGCTCTCTAAAAGGATAGGTTTTAGAGAAAATCCTGCTCCCAAAAATATAGGTGAGGTTCGAAAATTAGACCATATTTAAACAGGAGAGGTATATGAAGATGGAGTCCTTTGAAACCTCAAAAAGTAAGGTATTTGGAGACTTGCTTTCAAGAAAAACCAAAGATAGAGAGCTAAAAATCGGCTTCTTGCCTGGGGCTTATTTTGAGTACTTTAGAATGTGGGGTGAAAATTACCAAAAGCAGATACGGGGGGACATGAAGGTGGTAGCCGATAACCTGAGGCAAAGGTTTAATAGTGTAGTATGTCCACCAGACCTGTGCGATACTATAGATAAGTGCAATGAGGCGGGAAGACTGTTCAGAAAAGAAGATGTGGATGTGATTGTTTTATGCGAGTTTACTTATTTCCCCGATTATATGCCACTTCAGGCGCTCAGCCAAGTCAAAGATATTCCTCTGATTGTTTATGTCTCGCAAACCGAGCCAGTTGTTAGACCTGATATGAAATATCCACAAACCATTAGAGATGGCTCTGTCATTGGCCTTGCCCAACTCACCGGTACTTTCA
>JBHIEA010000062.1:0-9104 GCA_046760365.1 bacterium | reverse complement strand
TTTACTCCTGGTCATCAATTTTGAGAAGGATCCCCCCTTTGACCGATTGGAAAAGGTTTATCCTCTACGGACTGTCCAACATGGCTTATCGCATTCGTTGGAGTGAACCTCGTAAAACTGGGCACAATGAGTTGGAGCCCCGAGTATCTGACAGGCCAGATAAATCCCCAAAAGTATAGCTATTTACTATGACTTTGAAATTAGCATCAAAAGGACATCTCAGAGATTGGCTCCCTGGACTGGAATCGAACTAACTAAAATGCGGTCAAAATTTTTCTCTTCTTGCTTCTTATCTTTAATCCTCCCAGCCTATAAGGCAAGAAGAGAATTTTTGAGAGACTCGAACCAGGACAACGTCATTAGTAAGCCGTCAATGAAGTCTTCGAATAGAGCTTGACCAACAAATTGTCTTAAGAAATTGTCTCCAGCTCGTAATGTAGATTTCCTAGCCCACTATCCTCACAGAGTTTCCAATATCTGGAGATATTCACCTCTGGATAGATGGACTCAACTTTGTTCTGTTCCGGCTTTATTCCCTTTCTTTCCAGTTCGGATCCAGGATAAACCACGGCCTGGGTAACTAGATCATAGCTTGCCTTATCACAGGCGATAACGTCCTGAGAGGCAAGAATGCCGATGTCAGGAACCACCGGTAATTTACTTTTGCCAGGACAGTCACAATGAGGGGTAATATCAAAGCCTAAGTTGATAAATCCCACTTTCTCCTTGAAGGTAGAAGCTACCCCTTTAAAGCCATCCATCAAGCCTCTCTGGATGTCCCAGGCAAAGACCGAGGCCCAGGGAACCGTTATGGCTCGAGAGGGACAGACGGCAATGCATTCTCCGCATCCTATGCACTTTTCTGGCTCATAGAGAATCTGGCTGTTTTTTTCAAAGAAAGCCTCTCCTGGACAGATTTTAATGCATCTCAGACACTGAGTACATTTTTCTTCGTTATAGCTAGGTTTTGCCTCGGAGGAGTGCATGGCCAGCTTGGTTTCCTTGGTAGTACAGCCCATGGCCACATTTTTTAGACTACCAGCAAGACCTGGGTCTGGATGAAAAGTAATGTGGGCCAGGGAAATCAAAAAGTCAGCCTCATAGATGGACTGAGCAACTTTTACTCTTTTGAATTTATGAAATGACTCAAGCTCAACCCACTCTCCATTAGTTCCCCGCAGTCCATCGGCAATGAGGATGGGACAGCCCATGGTCTCTCTGGTAAAGCCATTCTTGGCCGCGGTCTCTAAATAGTCAAATAAAGTATGTCGCGCTCGCCTATAAAGAGTGGTGGTATCGGTTAAAAAGGGCCTGCCCCCCGCTTCTTTCACCAACTCTACTATTCTTCGGGCAAAAACAGGGTGGAGATAGCGGGTATTGCCCAGCTCACCAAAGTGTAATTTTATGGCGACAATGTCATCATCCTTTATCTTATTTTTAATTCCGCTTCGGGTAAATAACCTATCTATCTTAAGCCAAGGCTCATCAGGTGAAATGTGGAAAACCTTGCTTTTATGCATGGTCTCACTCCTTCAATCATAGTTTACCTGTAATATATCAAACCTCTTAGAGGCGTCAACAAATTCTCGTCAAGCCCATTTCTGGCTAAAAGTGCCGACTTCCAGGAACTTTTGAAGGAGAATTTGACAACTTCAAAGCCACTAATATAATGACTGGAGTTTGGGAAAAAATTCACAATCGAGGAAAAAATGGATAAAGATAAAATTAAAAAAGCGGTAAGGCTGTTTCTGGAGGGGATAGGAGAGGATCCTGATCGGTCCGCGATAAGGGATACTCCGGCAAGGGTAGCCAGCATGTGTGAAGACATCTTTGCGGGAATCGGGGAAGACCCCAAAAAGTTTTTAACCATCCTTAAAGGAGAAAAACATGATGAGATCATACTTTTAAGAGATGTTCCTCTTTATTCTATCTGTGAGCATCACCTTCTACCTTTCCTGGGCAAGGTCCACATTGCTTATATACCCAAAGAAGGAAGAGTAACCGGGCTAAGTAAATTAGCCAGGGCGATTGATCTTCTCAGTAAAAGGCTACAGGTCCAGGAAAGGCTGACCACTCAGATAGCTGATGTGGTAAACGAGACCCTCGAGCCTCGAGGAGTTCTGGTAATGATAGAGGCTGAACATCTTTGTATGTCCATAAGAGGAATAAAGAAACCCGGGACAACCACCGTTACTTCAGTGGTGAGAGGAATATTCAGGGAAAATCCAGCCACCCGAGCCGAAGCAATAAGCTTCATAAAGGGACAAAAAAAATAAAAAAGGAGGATTGCCCATGTTATCCGATCTGGAAATTGCCCAAAGAACAAAGATGAAACCGATCACAGAAATTGCCAAAGAACTGGGTCTTAAAGAGGAAGAAATAGAGCTTTATGGAAAGTACGTGGCTAAAATCTCTCTTGATGTATTGGAGAGGTTGAAGGACAAGCCTAATGGTAAATTTATTACCGTTACGGCGATCACTCCTACCCCTTTAGGAGAAGGAAAAACAGTAGTTGCCTGTGGATTGGGCCAGGCCCTGGCCAAGATAGGAAAACGCGTGTGCAACGCCTTCCGGGAACCCTCCAAGGGGCCTACTTTTGGGATCAAAGGAGGAGCTTGTGGTGGCGGGTATTCTCAATTCCTCCCCATGGAAAGTATCAATCTTCATTTTACCGGAGATATCCATGCCGTAGATACGGCCCATAATCTCTTAGCCGCCCGCATAGATGAAAGCATCCTCCACAAAAATCCCTTGAATATTGACCCTCATGACGTTACCTGGAGATACTGTGTTGACGTCAATGCTCGGGCATTGAGGAGCATTGTGGTGGGACTGGGAGGTCGAGCCAATGGTTACCCCCGAGAGACCGGTTATGACATTACCGTAGCTACCGAGACTATGGCCATTCTTGCTCTGACCACCGGACTTCATGACTTAAGAAAGAGATTAGGCAGGATAGTTATCGGCTATACCCGCGATGGCAAGCCGGTCACGGCTGAAGATCTTCAAATGGCAGGGGCTATGACAGTCCTGATGAAGGATGCTATCAAGCCAAACCTGGTGCAAACCACAGAAAATACTCCTGCCATCTGCCATGCTGGTCCCTTTGCTAACGTGGCCCATGGAAATAACTCCGCCTTAGCTGATATGGTAGCCTTAAAACTTGCTGATTATGTGGTGACTGAGAGCGGCTTTGGAGCCGACTGTGGTTTTGAGAAAATTGTCGATGTTACCTGCCGTCAGAGTGGATTGAAGCTGAATGCTGCGGTAGTGGTGGCCTCTATCAGGGCACTAAAGATGCATGGGGGGGCTTTCATACTTCGGCCCGGACAGAAATATGAGACGATAAAGAAGTTTGCCGAGACTGAGAATCTACCGGCTCTAGAAAAGGGCTGCCAGAACCTGGCCAAAAATATCCAAATTGTAAAAACCTTTGGTATTCCTGCGGTAGTGGCTATTAATAGATTTACATCAGATACTCCCGTTGAGATAGACCTGGTGCGCCAAAAGGCCCTGGAAGCCGGGGCAGATGATGCAGTTCCGGTTGATGTTTGGGCCAAGGGAGGAGATGGAGGCACTGAACTGGCTGAGTCAGTGGTGGCCGCCTGCGAGAAGCCCAGTAATTTCCATTTTCTTTATCCTGATGATATGTCCATCAAAGAAAAGATTGAAACTATAGCTACCAAAATCTATGGAGCCGATGGAGTAGATTATGCTCCTCTGGCTAATCAGAGGATCAAGCTCTATACCGATCTTGGATATGGCAAGCTCTGCATTAACATGGCTAAGACCCATCTTTCCCTTTCTCATAATCCTGAGTGGAAGGGGGTACCCAAGAATTATAATCTGGCGGTTAGAGATATTAGAGCCTCGGCGGGAGCCGGTTTTCTCTATCCCCTCTGTGGTGTCTTTCCTACTATGCCTGGGCTTCCCTCCCGGCCTGCCGCGGTTGATGTGGATATCGATGAGGTCGGAAATACCGTAGGATTATTTTAAACAGGGCCTAGATTTCTCAGGAAAGTATTAATACTCAGAAGATTTATACATGTATCGAGGGACTTTCCCCGGACCGATCTTGGCGCAGCCAGGAGCCTTATATCAGCCACCTTAACGAGTCAGCTATGCAGGTTTTGAATTGAGGGGGAGCAGCAAGCAGACGGGCAGAGTGCCGAAAGGCAGCGAGCGTTGAGGGGGCATTCCGAAGGAATCGGCGAAGCCCATGTTTTCCCCCTCAAGAATAGTTGAGGAAAAAGAAAGACTCCTTGTCCCGAGGAGCGGACCGCAAGGTGCCGTAAGGCAGCGATGAGCTCTGCCTGTTTTTGAATTTGGGGGGAACAGCGTAGCGTTGAGGGGGGATGTTTCCCCCCTCAAAGTCCTCACGTCTTTCCCGAGACGAGAAGACGAGCAGAAACAATCCGAAGCTGATATACAGCGACAAAGGGGGCCTAGTCCCGAGATATCCCCTGAACCCTGGCTTCGGAACTAATAAGGAGGCGAAGATGACCGCAACTCTTATACCCGGAAATAACATTGCTGACCGAATAAAGGAAAAATTAGCCCAAGAAATTAACATGCTGAAGAAAAAAGGGGTTAGTCCTAGCCTGTCCTCGATTCAAGTAGGAGAAGATCCAGGAACTAAAGTTTATGTTCGGTCCCAGAAAAAGTCCTGTGAAAAAATAGGGATTGAGTATAACCTCCACCAGTTTAAAGATGGGGTGTCCCAGAAGGAATTAGAGGATTTCATTAACCAGCTCAACCAAAACAGGAAGGTGAGCGGTATAATCTTGCAGATGCCTCTACCTTCCCATATAGACGGACGACTGCTGCAACGGATGATCAATCCTCAAAAAGATGCCGAAGGAGTATCTCCAGCCAACATGGGAATGGTTCTCTATGCCAGACCAACCCTGGGACCTTGCACCGCTATGGCAGTGATGGAGCTAATCAAGTCAACTGGAGTAAAGCTCTATGGTAAAGAGGCGGTCATGGTGGGACATAGTGATATTGTAGGTAAACCAACTGCTCTTCTTTTGCTAGATGAATTTGTCACCACCAGTGTCTGCCATATTGCTACCGGAGAAAGGGGAACTCTCCCTGAATACGTGAGAAAGGCCGAGATCCTTATTGTAGCGGTGGGCAAAGCTAACTTAATTAAAGGCGAATGGGTGAAGGAAGGAGCCATAGTTATTGATGTGGGGATCAATAGAGTAGAGGGGAAAATTGTGGGAGACGTTGAGTTCGAGGTAGCTAAAGAAAGGGCCTCCTTTATAACCCCGGTTCCGGGAGGAGTTGGTCCGGTGACTACCGCCATGCTGCTCAAAAATACTGTAGAGGCAGCCAAGCTACAGGTAAAATAAGCTCTAACTACAAAATTGGTCTTAGAGCCTTATCAAGCCGTGAGAAGATTCACCACCATCCTCTGGATCACTACCTCTGGTGGTTCCCTGCCGGTTTTGATTGCTGCCTCCGCCTCAACTAAGTCTTCATAGTCAGCGATTAATTCAGAGAGGCTAAACTTTTTAGCAGCCTGAAGATAATGGTTGGCCAGGTCAGTATAAAACCTAGGATAATAGTTTCTCGGACCAAAGACAATAGAACATGCCTCTTGAGGAGAAAGCGGGCCTCGTTTCTGTTTAATTCTGAGTAAACTGCGCATCTCATGGACAATCAGAGAATGGAGCCTTAGAGGTGGTTCCCCTCTTTCTAGGAGCTGAGAGAGGGTAAGAAGAGCTTTGGCAAGATCTTTTTCTCTTATAGCAGCTATCAAGTCAAATACTCCTGGCCCCTTTCCCTCGCCTACCGCTTTTTCTACGTCTTTCTTCTTTATTAGGTCGGCCGGATGAGTAAAGATAATTAGTTTCTCTATCTCCTGGTTTAAGTTTTGAAGGTCGTTTCCTATCGTTTCCTTTAGATAGATTACGGCCTCGGGATCAATTTCTTTTCCCTCTTTTTCAATCTGTTGTTGAATCCAATCTATGATCTCCTCATCCCACAAGGGATAAAAAGAAACAATTCTGCCGTTTTTTTGAAATTCCTGGTATAGTTTTCTTCTTCGGTCAAATTTTCCTGCCAGGCAAATCAGGCAGCTACTCTTTACCGGGTTTTCTAAATAGCCCGCCAGAGTTCTTTGATCCTTTTCTGACCATTTGTCTACCCCATCCACTACCACCAGACGGTACTTTCCTTTAAAAGGAAGAGTAGAAACTGACTCTATTATCTGGCTGGCATCCACATTAAGAGCAGAAAGCTTCTCGTAGTTGAAATCCTGGTAATCAGGGAGAATTATCCTCTCCTTAAGTTTTTTTAGAGCTTCTTCCTTTAAATAGTCCTCTTCTCCCTCAAAAAGATAAACCGGAGCAATCCTTCCTTGCTCTAGTTCTTTTAAGAATTGTTGATATTTCATCGGTGAGGCTCCCCTGTAGATTTTGCTTCTAAGAGTTGTGAGTTCTTCATTTCTCAAGCTGGCTAATTATTCTTGAATATCTCCTATTTTAATTATTTTACCAGTTTCTGCCGAATGTCTTTCGGAGAGGACTATCTTAAGTGAGTCTCTCGCTGCTCGACCGCTGGCTTGAGCAGGTTCTTGTTCATTTTCCACGCTATCGATAAAGTATTTTATTTCTGAAAAGTATCCTCCCAACTCTGCAATATTTCCCTCTGTATTTGCGGCTGAGACAAGTTCTTGCTGAACCTTGGGATACTCTACTTTCTCGCCCGGCGTATAAACAGCTAAGGTCTTCTCAGCTCGGGAGTTAAATTCCACCACTCCCTTTTCAAATAAGGCGGTGTAGGCCATGGTGAAAGGGAAATTGTTCGGCATATCCCAACCTCCCTCGGCATAGGCTATTACATTATTAGCGAAAGTAAAAGTGGTAAATACATGGCCGTAGGGAAGAGAAAGGCTTGAGGCACGGCAAATCAAGGAAAGAGGTTTTCCCAGAAGATACAAAAGATAATCAGTGTCGTGGATATGCAAGTCTAGCAAAGCTCCACCACTGCGCTGCGGATCGGTAAGCCAATTATCCCAGGCCCAATCAGGAGTAGGGCTGAGCCTGATACAGGTTATGTTAAGAAGTTTCCCCAATTCGCCACTCTCGTAAATCTCCTTTAGCCTAATATATTCTGGCCAGAAACGAAGCACCTGGCCAATCATGAACTTAACTTTTGCCTTGTCTGCAGTATCTATCATTTTATCTGCATCTTCAGTAGTTAAGGCTATAGGTTTTTCGCACAGAATATGCTTACCTTTTCGGGCAGCCTTAACTGCATATTTCTTGTGTAAAAAAGTTGGCAGGCATATATCCACGGCATCTATTTTTTCTTGATTGAGCAAGTCCTCAGGAGTTGCATAGTGAGTGGCTCCGTATCTAACAGCCAGTTTCCCTGCCTTATCCAGATCTCTATCAGCTACCGCTATCAGCTCGGCATTAGGCAGATTACGGTAGACCTCAGCATGCATACCCCCCATAAACCCAGCTCCTAAGATTCCAACTTTAACCATCTTTTCCTCCTTTGAAAATAGACCCCATGATTTGGTTTTAAGACTTTTATTTATCTACCCAGGATAAAATCCATGCTTTTGGAGGCATTGTAAAGAAGGGCCTCTGGGTGCTGTGAGTAGGGAGGAAGGATTTCTGCAGTGAGCCAGCCATCGTACCCTATTTCCTCGAGAGCCTTCATAACCTCAGCCCAATTTACATCCCCTTCCAGGAGATCAACGAAACCGTTAATATTTCCGACGGCGGTCTTGAAATCCTTCAGATGAACCTTTTTTATTCTCTTTCCCAGCACTCTGATCCAGTGCTCAGGATAACCGGTAAGGAGACTGTTTCCCACATCAAAATAGGCACCCAGATAAGGAGATCCAATTTTATCAATAAAGTCCCTTAACTCCAGAGGAGAGAGCAAGAATTTATTCCAGACATTCTCAATACCAATAGAGACTTTATATCTTTCAGCTGTGGGAATACATTTTTTAAGAGACGCCAGCGATCTTTCGTAGGCAAGATCATAGGGTACAACTTCTGCATCCGGTTTAAAGAAAACATCCACTGTGCCGGGAATCACCAAGACTGTATCCACACCTAAATAGAAAGCAATCTCCAACATTCTCCTGACAATATCCTTAGCCTTCTCTCTAGTTTTATCATCGGAGCTGGTAAGAGAATAATCCCAGAACAGGCCTGTTGCCAGACTGCTTAACTCAATTCCGACATCTTTAGCTGCCTGAGTTATCTTTTTTATGTCTTCTTTGCTCGAATCAAGAGTCAGCTCCCCGGCCTCAGCCACAGCAAGTTCCACACCCTCAAAACCCGCCTTTTTAGCCTTCTTCAAACAGCCTCTAAGATCAAGTTTGGGCTTACCTTCCAAAACTCCGGAAAAAGACCAATAACTAATGCTTTTTTTCATTAATCCCTCCCATAAGATTTATCCTCCAAACTTGGTAATGTATTTGTGGGTTTTGTATCTTTTGATCATCCCAGCATCCAAAGGGTACACTCCGTATTTTCTTACTGTATCTATCATATTCTTATAATTCTCTGCCTTTACGGCAGGATGGATAGAGTTACTGGAAGCCAGAATATGTCCCCCACCTCCTGAGGCCTTGGCAATAGTCTCCTTCACTGCCTCTTCAACATCTTCTCGGGTTCCATGAGGAAGAACCTCTGTACAGTCTACATTACCAACTATGCAGATCCTGTCTCCGTATTTTTGTTTTATTTCACCAATATCCATACCAGCCATTGGCTCTATGGGATCTAGAGCGTCAATTCCGGTGTCCACAATCATTTCCAGTATCTCCTTTAGATTCCCATCGGTATGTTTGATGAAGGGGAGATTGCTCTGTTTGGCAATGCGTACCGCCCTTTTCAGGTAAGGTTGAACAAATTGCCTAAAATGCAGGGGGGACATAAAAGAGCCCTTTCTTCCAGCATAGTCATCCCCGGTAAGCAAGGCATCCGCTCCTACTTTAGCCGCATTTTCGAGAACTTTGCACTTGTATTGACTGATCATTTCCGAGAGCTGCTTTACCCAGGCTGGTTTTAGGACATAGTTCATAAATAACTTATCCATTCCTCCCATAAGGTAATGGGAAAACTCGA